>NZ_AUMD01000021.1 GCF_000430505.1 Eisenibacter elegans DSM 3317
TTCTTTTGCGGATGGCTTTGAGTATTGACATCGATTGATGTTCGAAGTATCATCCGGCTAAGATGTGTTGTAATCGAATGCGTGCTCGGTGTTGTTTTGTTTGCTTGATGTTGTCAATAAAGGAAGTTAAACGGTGTTAATGGCAAGGGTGAACACCTCTTATCCATTCCGAACAGAGTCGTTAAGCCCCTTAGCGCCGATGGTACTGCGGTCAAACGTGGAAGAGTAGGTCGATGCCGGATAACTATTATCACAAAAGCCTCTTAGAGTCAAATCTGAGAGGCTTTTTTGTGTTCAACTCCCAAGAGAAACCGGAAGGGGGGGCATCAGTCCGTAGGCAATCAAAAAAGCCACCCCAAAAACCTGAGGTGGCTCGTGATATCAGACCCGAAAGCGAGGGAACGCTATACGCCTAATTCTACAATCATCTGACGGATTTTTTGTTCCAAGTCAGCCTTTTTATGCTCATAATCTGCTTGTGAGGGCAGTTCGGTGCGGACACTGACATAAAACTTAATCTTGGGCTCTGTACCCGAGGGGCGGGCAGAGATGGTATCTCCGGCTTCTGTCAGGAACTGCAAGACATTAGAACGCTCAAACACAAGGGGCGTTTGGGTGCCATCAGCGAGGAGGTGGCGGGTAAGTGCCTGATAATCGAGTACTTCCTTTACAGGGCTTCCACCGAGGGAAGTAGGTGGGTTTTGGCGCAGGCGCTGCATCAGCGTTTGAATTTCTTCCGCACCGCTTTTCCCTTTTTTGGTGAGAGAGTGTAACCCTTCGAGGTAGAAGCCATACTTTTGGTAGGTATCTAGCAGATACGTATAAAGCGATTGTCCTTGCGCTCGGAGGTAGGCACACATCTCGGCCAAAATCAAGGAGGTCGTGATGGCATCCTTATCCCGCACAAAATCACCGATCATAAACCCGTAGCTTTCTTCGCCACCAGCCACAAAGTGCTGCTTTCCTTCTAGTTCTCGGATAATTTTTGCAATATACTTAAAGCCAGTAAGCGCCTCATAGCAAGCCACTTCGTGTGCTTTGGCAATATCGCTAATGAGGGCAGTGGTAACAATGGTCTTGACAATAAAGGCGTTTTGGGGTAATTTGCCTTGAGCTTGTAGTTGTTCTAACACAAAGCGTGTAATCAAGGCTCCGGTTTGGTTACCGTTGAGTAGCTCCCACTGACCATCAGGTTTGGGGATGGCGATGCCCACACGGTCTGCATCGGGGTCAGTAGCCAGCACAAGATCAGCATCTTTTTGCTGTGCCAATACCAAGGCCAGCTCTAACGCTTCGGCATCTTCGGGGTTGGGGGCTGGGGCGTGTGTGAAGTTCCCATCCACGGTGGCTTGCTCGGCTACAGTGTATACCTTGCTAAAGCCTGCGGCGGCAAGGGTTTGGGGCAGAATAGTGCCCGCAGTGCCGTGTAGCGGGGTAAAGACAATACGCACATTGGCACTGTAGCTCTTGGTGGTAGCAGGAGCTACAGAGCGTTTGAGCGATTCGCTGATAAAAGCTTCGTCAACGGCCTGTCCAATGTGGTGAACCAGCGCCGGATTACCCTCAAATTTTACCTGCGAAACATCCATTTTGGATACTTCAGCCACAATTTCGGCATCGTGTGGGGCTACTATCTGAGCGCCGTCTTCCCAGTATACCTTGAGTCCGTTATACTCCTTGGGGTTGTGTGAGGCCGTCAGCATCAGTCCGCTTTGGCAACCCAAGTGCCGGATTGCAAACGACAGCCACGGTGTAGGGCGCAAGGCCTCGCTCAGGTATACCTCGATGCCATTGGCCGAAAGAATATCAGCAGCCACTTGGGCAAAAACATCACTATGGATGCGGTTATCATAGGTGATGGCGACCTTGATTGTTTGCCCTTCAAAAGCCCGTAGCAGACAGTTGGCCAAGCCCTGTACAGCCATTCCTACAGTGTAGCGGTTCATACGGTTGGTGCCCACGCCGCGCAGGCCGCGCATTCCGCCAGTACCAAACTCTAGGCTCTTGTAAAAAGCATCCATCAACTCGGCCTCTTGTCCTTGGTCGAGCAATTGTTGGATAGCAGTCTTGGTAGCGGCATCGTAGTTGCCTTGCAGCCATTGTTCAATGGTATTGCGGACATCGGTTGGAATGTTTGTAGAAGAGGCCATAGGCTTATAGATTGTCTTTATAGTTGTGAAATTCAAACAAAGAAGGCTACAAAAGTAAGACAAAAATAGCCTCCTTTCCAAAACTTGAGTCGGTAATGATTGATGGCAACGGCTTCTCAATGCTAATCTAGGTGCGTAGCTCTTTGATGCTAAATAACCCGCCATTTTATTGACAATCCGCCCGTTATTTTCCAACTTTGATGTTCAAACAAGGTATTTTCTAATATACAAAGACCATTTACCCTTATGAGTAGCAATTCTCTTCAAAATATTATCGAACAAGCTTGGGAAGACCGCTCCCTCCTACAACAAGCCCAAACTACCGAGGCCATCCGCGAGGTTGTCGCACAGCTTGACAATGGCCAGCTGCGCGTAGCCACCCCTACCCAAGACGGCAACTGGCAAGTCAACGATTGGGTGAAGAAAGCCGTGATCCTCTTTTTCCCCATCCAGCAGATGCAAACACACGAGGTGGGCATGTTTGAGTTTCACGACAAAATCCCCCTCAAGCGTGGCTATGCCGAAAAAGGGGTACGTGTAGTGCCTCATGCCATCGCACGCTATGGTGCCTATGTGGCCTCTGGCGTAGTGATGATGCCCTCTTATGTCAACATCGGCGCTTATGTAGACAGCGGCACCATGGTCGATACCTGGGCTACGGTAGGCAGCTGCGCCCAGATAGGCAAAAACGTACACCTCAGCGGTGGCGTAGGCATCGGCGGTGTGTTGGAGCCGGTACAGGCCGCTCCCGTCATTATCGAAGACGGAGCTTTTGTAGGCTCCCGCTGTATTGTGGTAGAGGGCGTGCGCGTTGGCAAAGAGGCCGTATTGGGCGCCAATGTCGTATTGACGGGTAGCTCCAAAATCATTGATGTTACAGGCCCAGAGCCCATCATCCACCAAGGCTACGTACCGCCGCGTGCCGTGGTCATTCCGGGCAGCTACGCCAAGCAATTCCCCGCAGGCGAATACCACGTGCCTGCCGCCCTCATCATCGGGCAGCGCAAGGCCAGCACCGACCTCAAGACCTCACTCAACGATGCCCTCCGCGAGAACAACGTGGCCGTGTAGTGAACGAACCATTCCTAGCCGGACGTTTTTTTCTTGGGGCTTTCCCCTTCGGGGTCGGGCTAGGCGGCTGTACTCCTCGCACTTCGTGCTGTGGGGTACTGCTCGCCTATCCCTAAGCCGCTTGCGCCTGCATACCTAACGGCGGCTTCATCCGCAGTGCGTTTGCCACGAATGCACAAATATTTTTCCGCCTTAGCGCCCTCTGCGGTTAAAAAAACGCCTACTTATTTCACACATTCTCCGTATGCGCCTTACCCACAAGCCCGTCCTTTGCAACTATTACCTGACCTACCGCTGCAATGCTAAATGTGGGTTTTGTGATATATGGGAGCGGCCATCGCCCTATGTAACCCTAGAGGCCGCCGCTCAGAACTTAGCCGATTTGCGTCGCCTTGGTGTGCGCATCATCGATTTTACGGGTGGCGAACCCCTCCTACACCGTGAAGTTGGTGGGCTTTTGCAGATGGCCAAAGACCTAGGCTTTATCACCACCCTCACCACCAACGGGCTGCTCTACCCCAAACGGGCCGAAGCCCTGCGAGGCTTGGTAGATATGCTGCATTTTTCGCTCGATGCTGCCGATGCCCACACCCACGACACCATGCGTGGCGTAGCCTGCTTCGACAAGGTGATGGAATCCATTGCAGTAGCCAAAACGCTTGGCGAGCGTCCCGACATCCTGTTTACGGTCTTAGCCAACAACCTCGACCAGCTAGAGGCCGTCTACAGCCAAATTTGCCAACCCAACGGCCTAGTGCTGATTATCAATCCGGCATTTAGCTACAACGAAGTAGGCACCCAACTTACCTCTGAGCAGCTCCAGACCCTCCATCGTTGGGGCAAGCGCCCGGGTGTATACCTCAACGATGCCTTTATCCAACTTCGCCTCGATGGCGGCAACCAAACCGACCGACCGGTATGCTTAGCCGGCAGTACAACCGTGGTCATCTCCCCCGAAAACGAACTGGTGCTCCCCTGTTATCATCTCGGACTCAAATCTTTCCCCATCGAAGGGCGCTTGTACAGCCTTTACCAAAGCACGGAAGTACAACAGCTCATCGCCCTCGAAGGCCGCCTGCCTGCCTGCCAAGGCTGTGTGGTCAACTGCTATATGCAGCCTTCGTTTGGGGTCAAGGTCAACCGCTACTTTTGGAAAGCCCTCCCCAGCACCCTCAAATACAACCGCCTCAAAGGAACTTGGAAGCAGCTGCTGGGGTAAGGGAAACCCCACCCAAGAGCTTACTCTTGAGAGGGGGGGTGCTGGGCTGGCGGCTCATCGGGGCTATTTTTGGGGAGGCGCTTGGCCTCTTTGAGTGCGCGGTGGATGAGCCATTCCAGTTGGCCGTTGGTACTTCTAAACTCATCAGCTGCCCACTTTTCTACTGCATCCAACAGCTCGGGGTCTATACGAAGGGCAAATGATTTTTTCCTTGCCATAGGCGCTTAGTGATGTAGTGTGCCGGCATTGACTACAGGAGCCACATCCTTATCAGCACAGAGTACAACCATCAGATTACTAACCATTGCGGCGCGGCGCTCATCGTCTAGGTCTACGACTTGCTTTTTGGAGAGTTGGTCCAAGGCCATCTCGACCATTCCTACAGCGCCTTCTACGATTTTTTGGCGAGCGGCCACTACAGCGGCAGCTTGTTGGCGGCGCAGCATTGCCCCGGCAATTTCGGTAGCATAGGCCAAGTACCCGATACGGGCTTCGATGACTTGTATGCCTGCGATGGCAAGGCGCTCTGCCAGTTCTTCTTCGAGGTGGTGGTTTACCTCATTGGTGCCAGAGCGGAGGGTCAGCTCGGCTTCGTCGTCGAGGTTGTCATAAGGGTAGGCTCCGGCTAACTTGCGTACGGCAGCATCGCTTTGTACGCGCACAAACTGCTCGTAATCATCTACTTCGAAGGCGGCTTTGAAGGTCTCACGTACTTGCCAAACCAAGATGATGCTGATCATAATGGGGTTGCCTAGTTTGTCGTTGACCTTGAGGCGCTCGCTGTCGAAGTTGCGTGCCCGTAGGGAAACACTCTTCTTGGTGTAAAAAGGGTTGGCCCAGAAGAAGCCATTGGCCTTGACAGTGCCCTTGTACTCTCCAAAAAGCGTCAGCACTTTGGAGCTGTTGGGGTCTACGATGAAGAAGCCCGGCATCAAGAATCCTAAGAGGAAGAAGCCAAACACGGCCCAAACTTTAACGACAAATACCAAGGCGATAGAACCCACAAAAACTAAGAAGCTCAGCAACAACATCCCGTAGGCTGAGGCGGGGGTATAATTCTTTTCTGTCATAATGGTATGTTTCAAGATGGTGATGAATTACCTTGCTTTGATTTTGATATGATATCAAATTAATATCATATTGTTAGATACGTAACAGCGCCACAGAAGGTTCAGTGGGTCGGCGAAAAAAATGAGAAAAAATAAAAAAGGCCTCTTGTTTTTACACAAAGAGGTCTTTTGCCACGGATGCACGGATGGTTTTTATTTGTAGTGATTTGGCCTACGAACAGATACCCAATCAAGCTTGGTTGGGGAAGTGTATCTGAAAATCCTATCTTAGGGTGTTACCAATCAAAGCGGAAGCCCAACCCTATGCCTGGGTTCCATTGCCCGTTTTGGGTGCTTGTTTTGGGGTTGTAGTATAGTGGTAGCTGGAACACGAGATGCTTGTAAGCATAAGTCAGCCCGAAGCCTAGGGTAGGGGTTACGAAGGCATTTCGGGTATCGCCTTGGTCTTCCTTGAAGCGAAGTGAGGGCAACATTCCTAAGACTAATTTGCTGTATCCAAATTTGTAGAAAAAACACGGTCCAGTAAAATTGAGGTAAGCTCCTTGGTCTACATATCCGGTGGCGATGATGCCATTGAAGGCTTCAAAACCTGATTTTACCGATTTTTTGGCAGGCTCGGCCATACTTTCGTCTTGGGCCTGAAGCATAGGGATATGGAACAGTAAGACGAGGAGGAGCACAAAGTGTTTTTTCATCATTGTACGACAGTTTTGGGTTTGAGCAAGTATTTCTTCCAAAACTACAAAAAGACAGGAGTGTTTGCCAAAAAATATCCAGTAGTGTGTCCTATACCCAGTATTTAAGCAACCCAGACCACCGTTGTTTGTAGGCGACCATCGGGCAAAACACATACCTTGCGGTAGCCCGGTTGGGTGCTGCTGACGGCATATTGTGCCGTGCTGGGAGTCATTTGGAGTTGATAACTACTGGCAGGGGTAACCCAGTATTGCACACCATTACGTTGCCAAGTTCTGTCGGTATGGATATGCCCAAACATCACAGCTTTCACCTGTGGGTGTTGGTCAATGACTTCGAACAGTTCAGCGCTATTTTGGAGCATAAACGGATCCATCCAGGTATCTGTCGGAATAGGAGGGTGATGGAGCGCTAAGAGGCAGGTTTTGTCGCGGTGTCGGGTGAGGTTTTCTTGGAGTTGGGCTAGGGACTGGCTGCTGAGCAGGCCATGACTTTTACCGGGTACACTGCTATCAAGCATACACAGGGCTACTTGACCCATCGCCACACAACCCGTTTGGCGCACTTGCAGGCCGGGGCAAAGCGCCCGCATTAAAAGCGCATCGTCGTGATTGCCGGGCAGCCAATAGTAAGGGATGCCCAAGGGCTGCATCAGGGTATCAAAATGATGGTAGGCTTCTTGTTCGGCCAAGTCTGTAATATCACCGCTGACCAACACAAAATCAGGCTGTGGGCTGAGGTGCTGCAAATGGGTCAACAGCTTGCGAAATTGTTGGTCAGGGTTGACCTCAGGGCCGGAAAGTATACGCTCAGTGTCTGCAAATAGGTGGATATCAGTGATTTGTACGAAGTACATAAGCGTGATTTTGAGAAGTAAGTGATAGACCGAACAGCTTTATACGCAACTAAAAGTAGTTTGTGGAAACAGATCTGCTGAAAAATCTTTGTGCATCAAGAAAATCAAATCCACTGAGCCCTTAAATCAAGTACATCTTGCCATAAAATGTGTTTCTGATGAGATGGGCGCAAGAGGCGAGGTATAGGGGTACAAATATTTGCGCTTTCCAACATTTGATTTTTTAGAAGATAATTGTACCTTCATTGAGTACATACATATTTATTCCCAAGAGGATATGCAACAAGATTTAGAGAAAAACTACAAACCAGTGCGGTTTTCACGCACCACACTCAACGAATTGATGATTCCGGCCTATGCCAACTTTGGCGGCAAGATACACGGGGGTATTTTGCTTTCTTTGATGGACAAAGTGGCCTATGCCTGTGCCTACAAACACGCTGGTACTTATTGTGTAACAGTAGCGGTAAACAGGGTCGAATTTTTGGAACCTGTAGAGGTGGGCGAGATGGTCAATATGTTGGCTTCGGTCAATTATGTAGGCAAAAGCTCGATGGTGGTGGGAATCAAAGTCATCACCGAAAACTTCAAAACCGGCACCACCAAACACACCAATTCCTCCTACTTTACGATGGTTGCCAAGGACGACGAGGGGCGGCCTTCTACAGTACCCGGTCTTTTGCTCGAAACCCACGATGATGTCCGCCGATACCTCAAGGCTATCCGCTTGCGTACTTTACGCCAACACATACGTACGGAGCTAGACAAGGTAGACCAGCATATTGACTACAGCCAGTTAGATACCCTATTGGCTGAAGAGCGCTGCCAGCTTCAACTCAAGACTGAGTAACCTGACCGTTTTGTTTGGTAACGGCGATTTGGTTGCGCAGTTCGTGGGAGAGGCGCTTGACTTGCTCTTGGGGGCTTTTGTGTAGTTCGTGGGTGTAGCCGTGGAGGCTCAAAATCTCTTTATCCATACTGATAATGATGTTTTCGAGCGCCTCTACACGCTGCTGCAAATCCATTTGTTTGCCCAGAGACTCCTGCAGGGCTAGTTTTTCGGTTTTGCTAAGCCCACCGTTCTCGGCTTGTATGCGCTTGACACGGATGTAGGTGCGACCAAAAATGGCCGCTAAAGGCACAGACATTATGCTGAGTATAATAAGTACATCTTGCATAAGGAAGGGTGTTTAAAGGCTGATTAGTAACATTTCGCAATATAAAGACCAAGCCGTTTGCTGAGGGTTGCACAGCGAGTGATTTATTTTTTCCGTTTTTTACCTTTATTTTGGGCGAAGCCTGTTTGCTCCAGCCACTGATGTAGATACTCCAAATAACCGGGGAGATAGCTTTTTTCGAGGAACATATACTCTGCCGGGTTGCCGGTATTGGCTGCCTGAAAGAGGTGGTTTCCTTCGGGGAAGCGCTTGCTTTCGTGTGTGGGGTTGTACCCTTGGCGCAAGGCAGCCAACATTGGAGCTTCGTTTTGGTCTGGAGGGACTTGCAGATCTTTGTCGCCAAAGAGTAGTAAGGTTGGACATCGAACTTTTTGGAGCGTCGGCACGGGGTCATAGCGCAAGAAAAAGCGCATCCAAGGGCTTTGAAGCGTAGCTTTTTGTTGCTCAAATAGATTTTTAATCGCTTGTTCGGTGGCATTAGGTACTAGTTCCCCAAACAAGCCTTCCAACTCGTCCCAGCCTTGGTCGTCGATGGCGGCTTGATAAGCCAATCTATTGAATGCCAGTGTTTTTGTTATTTGCTCAGGATTTTGCCCACTAACACCAAGGATAAGGCGGCTCTGTTCCATCAGCAGGCTGTCGCCACGCACGCCAACCGGCGCCGCCAACACCAAGCAGGCAATCTGGAGTTCAGGATATTGAGTAGCCACCATTGGCGCAATTACCCCGCCTTCGCTATGCCCATAGAGTCCGATACGGTGCGGGTCGATGTGTGGATGTTGACTCAGCCAGCGTACGGCAGCGCCAATATCTTGGGCAAAATCGGCAGAAGTAGCGGTGGCCATAGAGCCGGTAGAGCTGCCCACACCCCGGTCGTCGAGGCGCAAAACCGCTATTCCTCGGTTGCTTAGGTAGTGTGCCAAATCCCCAAAAAGCTTGAACCCAAAGAGGTTTGAGTCGCGGTCTTGGGGGCCACTGCCACTGATGAGCACCAAGACTGGAGGTTTCCCCTCCGGCGGGTAGGTCAGGGTACCGGCTAACACAAAATCTTCGACCTCAATGCGTACTTCCTCACTACGGTAAAGGGTATCTTGTGCCCAAAGATATGAGAAGGGTAGGGTAGTAACAATCCACAAACAAAAAATACGTAGGCGTAGCATCAGTATCAAGTTAGTTAGGAGTAATTTTAGGAAATATACAAAAACCTAAGAAATTGTTGGTGTATAAGGGGTATTTTAAAGTTTGTTTAAGTTTTGTTACCGGGTATTTTCTGGATCACCTAATGGCGCTTACGCTGTTTTGGTATAAAATATTGCATATTTCCTAATCAGGGCTGGATTCATCTAGTTTTAGCGTCTAGATAGGGCGTACAACCACAAAAAGCTACTGACTTTTTGTGGCAAATGTATACCAAAATTCAGTATTAGGGCGCGCTGAATCAGATAAGATATTCCGAAAAAACCGCAATAGGGATGCTCCTTGGTGGCCTTTGTGGTTAAATATGTGTCAAGAACAGGGGGTGAAATGAGTATAACAATGACAACAACCAAAAATGTCTAGTAGTGTGTGTCAATGATAAGAAAAAACGCTGACAAGTTGGTCGTCTTGTCAGCGTAGAGGTATTTTAGTTGTCGTAGTTGAGGTTGGGCGAGAGCCAGCGTTCGGCTTCGGCTATGCTTACCCCTTTGCGTTCGGCATAGGCTTGGACTTGGTCTTTTTCGATTTTACCCAGGCCAAAGTACTTGGATTGTGGGTGGGCAAAATACCATCCTGATACGGCGGCTGCCGGATACATCGCCAAGCTTTCGGTGAGGCATAAGCCGATTGACTCCTCTACTTCGAGCAAGCCGAAGAGGGTCAGCTTTTCGGTATGGTCGGGGCAGGCAGGGTAGCCCGGAGCAGGACGAATACCTTGGTATTTCTCACGGATAAGTGCGTCGTTATCAAGTGCTTCTTCGGGCACATACCCCCAAAATTCTTTACGGACGCGCTCGTGGAGGCGCTCCGCAAAAGCTTCGGCGAAGCGGTCGGCGAGAGCCTTGACCATAATGGCGTTGTAGTCGTCGTGGTCAGCTTCAAAAGCTTTGGCTTTTTCCTCTGCGCCATAGATGGCCACGGCAAAACCGCCGATATAGTCTTCTTTGCCGCTACCTACTGGGGCGATAAAGTCTGAGAGGGAGAGGTTGGGTACACCGTCAGCTTTTTGGGCCTGTTGGCGTAGCGACTGGATGGTGGCGATCGTTTGGCTGCGGTCTTCGTGATAGGCCAGCTCCGAAACGTTGCCGTGGGTGTGGCTATTGGCTTGGCGGGCAGCGGTAGCTTCTAGTTCGGCAGTAGCATAACGGTATACTGCGATTTCGTCGTGGTTTTGCGTATTGGCCGGGAAGAACCCACAGACGGCCTTGGCTGTAAACCATTTTTCTTCAATGATTTGCGCCAGCATCTGCTGTGCATCTGCATAGAGCTTGGTGGCTTCCTTGCCCACTACCTCGTCTTCGAGGATGTTGGGGAAGCGCCCGTGTAGCTCCCAAGTCTGGAAGAAAGGAGTCCAGTCGATGTATTGTGCCAGCTCGTCGAGAGGGTAATCGGCCAGTACTTTTTTACCCAGAAACTGCGGCTTGACAATCTCGGTAGCGTCCCAGTCGATCTGAAATTTGTTTTGCTGCGCCTTTTCGATAGGGAGCATACTTTTGTCTTTCTTGCGGTTGGCGTGTCCTTCGCGCATCCGGTCATACTCCGCGCGGATTTGTGCTGCATAGGTAGCCTTGTTGTCTTCGCTGAGCAAGTTGCTCACTACGGGCACGCTGCGCGAGGCATCGAGCACGTGTACAACGGAGCCACTGTATTTGGGCGCTATTTTGACGGCAGTGTGGATTTTGGAGGTCGTTGCTCCGCCAATGAGTAGCGGGATGGTAAAACCTAGGCGTTCCATTTCGGCGGCTACGTGCACCATCTCGTCGAGGCTGGGGGTAATCAGCCCGCTCAGGCCGATGACATCCACTTGGTGTTTTTTGGCTTCCTCCAAAATCTTTTCGGCAGAGACCATTACACCCAAGTCTATCACTTCGTAGTTGTTACAGGCCAGTACTACACCGACGATGTTTTTGCCGATATCGTGTACATCTCCTTTTACGGTAGCCATCAGTACCTTGCCTCCGCCTTGGTTGCTCAGCTCACCACGGGCGGCGGCGGCGGCCTTAGCCTCTTCCATAAAAGGCATCAGGTAGGCCACCGATTTTTTCATCACCCGAGCACTTTTCACTACTTGGGGCAAAAACATTTTGCCCTCTCCAAATAGGTCGCCTACGACGTTCATCCCGGCCATCAGTGGGCCTTCGATTACGTGTAGCGGCTCTGGGTATAGTTTGCGAGCCTCTTCAGTGTCTTCGTCTATGTATTCGGTAATGCCTTTGAGCAGGGCGTGTTTGAGGCGCTCTTCTACTGGAGCGTTGCGCCAAGCATCGTCACGTACTTTTTCCTTGCCTTGGTTTTTGACCGTCTCGGCATAGTCTACCAAGCGTTCGGTGGCATCGGGACGGCGGTTGAGCAATACATCTTCGATGAGTTCGAGCATATCTTTGGGGATATCCTCGTATACTTCTATCATCCCGGCATTGACAATACCCATATCCAGCCCTGCCTTGATGGCGTGATAAAGGAAGGCCGCGTGCATAGCCTCGCGTACCACATTGTTGCCACGGAAAGAGAAAGAGATATTACTCACCCCGCCGCTCACCTTGGCGTGAGGGAGGTTTTGCTTGATCCAACGTGTGGCCTCGATAAAGTCCACAGCATAATTGTTATGTTCTTCGATACCCGTCGCGACGGTCAGGATGTTGGGGTCGAAGATGATGTCTTGGGGAGGGAAGTGAACCTCATTGACCAAAATATCATAAGCGCGTTTACAGATTTCGAGGCGGCGCTCATAGCTGTCGGCTTGACCTTGTTCATCGAAGGCCATCACTACTACGGCAGCGCCATAGCGGCGCACTAGGCGGGCTTGCTCTTTAAATTTTTCTTCTCCTTCTTTGAGCGAGATAGAGTTGACAATACCCTTGCCCTGAATACACTTCAGGCCGGCCTCGATGACTGTCCACTTAGAGGAGTCAATCATCACAGGCAGACGAGCGATTTCGGGTTCGGCAGCCATCAGGTTGAGGAAGGTCGTCATGACCTGCTCGGAGTCGAGCATCCCCTCGTCCATATTGACATCTATCACCTGTGCCCCACCCTCTACTTGGTCGAGGGCTACACTGAGGGCTTCTTCGTATTTTTCTTCTTGAATGAGGCGCTTAAACTTGATAGATCCGGTTACGTTGGTACGTTCTCCGATGTTGACAAAGTTGGTCATCTCGGTAACTTTTACCGGCTCTAGGCCACTAAGCTTGAGGTATTTGTCGGCTTCTTTGGGGGTACGGGGGCTATATTTGGCAGCGGCCTCTGCAATGGCTTGAATGTGATCGGGGGTAGTACCACAGCAGCCACCGATGATGTTGAGCCAGCCATTTTGCAAAAATTCTTCAATGACTGCCACCATCTCCTGCGGGGTTTCGTCATATTCCCCAAACTCGTTGGGCAAGCCCGCATTGGGGTGAGCCGAAACCATAAAGTGTGATTCTTTGGACAGCGATTGGATATAAGGCCGCATCAAGTCAGCACCTAGCGCACAGTTAACGCCTACACTGAGCAAGGGCAGGTGCTCGATAGAGTATAGGAAAGCTTCGATGGTTTGCCCTGAGAGGGTACGCCCACTGGCATCGGTGATGGTGCCAGATACCATAATTGGCAGCCTCACTCCGGCATCTTCGTAGTATTTTTCGATGGCAAAAAGTGCTGCTTTGGCATTGAGGGTGTCAAACACGGTTTCGACCAAGAGCAAGTCTGACCCACCTTCTACCAAGGCTTTGGCCTGTTCATAATAGGCTGTTACGAGTTCGTCGAAGGTAACGGCACGGTATCCGGGGTTGTTTACATCAGGCGAAAGGGAGGCTGTACGGTTGGTAGGGCCCATCGAGCCGGCTACAAAACGCGGCTTGTCGGGGTTTAAGGCCGTTACTTCTAAAGCCACCTCTTTGGCAATACGTGCCGACTCATAGTTGAGCTCATACACTAAGTCTTCCATATGGTAATCGGCCATAGCAATGGTCGTTCCGCTGAAAGTATTGGTTTCGATGATGTCTGCACCGGCTTCTAGGTATTGGCGGTGGATGGTCTTGATAATTTCGGGCTGTGTGAGCGAGAGCAGGTCATTGTTGCCTTTGAGCGAGTGGGCGTAGTCCTTGAAGCGTTCCGAGCGGTAGTCTTCTTCAGTAAGGTTGTAACGTTGGATCATCGTGCCCATAGCACCATCAAGGACTAGGATACGATGTTGGAGAATGTCGTAAATGCTCATCGAATAGGGGTTTTGAGTGACCAAAAATTAACATCAAACCGCGCCGTCCCGATGCAGAAAGTAACAAAGGGCAACGCAGCGCTTCAATTAGTAGCCGGAAAAGCCGACTACTTGCGGTAGTGCTGAATACTCAGAAATTGGGTTTGATGAATTCAGACTTATATGTCCCCAAGGAGGCCTCCTTATTGGGCAGGAATTAGCACCTTGCCGAGCGGCAGGTTGCCAGCGCTTCACAGAGCCTGTTCTCTTCGCGCTTCTGTATAAGTCTTCTCTTGCGAAAAAGAGGAGACGGATAATTAGCCTACAAAAGTAAGGCAATTTTTCCCAAAAACCCATCTCAGCCCCAAAAAGTTCTATAGAAGGCGGTTTAATTCAAAAAAATAGTATTTTTCTAAGGCTTGATGATGACTTAGGGGGGTATACCTAGGATGAAGCTCTCTTCGTTTGATTCGAAGCCAAAGCGCCACGGGTTTTTATATTTGGAGCTTATTGCCCTATGCGGAGCAATGCTTCCATGTTTGTTTTAAACCATTGGGTTTTCGCTAAGTCATTTTTCGAAATATGTTGTCTTTGCGATAATTGAGTGCAATAAGACTTCATTGGTAAGACCTTGTAATAAGTATCAAAGTCATCACTATTCAAATAGACAGCATCAATTCAAACGATTATTGCCCACTTTGATAATAATACAACTGTTAGCTGAGATATCTAAAAAATCTCTGCATTCTATGGATTATATGTACAATGAAAATCCTTACATAGCATCTTCGTTAGAAGAAGGCAGCTAAAAACACGCCCAGCAGCACTTTGCTTGCCGAAGGAATTATCTGACCCAAGGGCTGTGTTTTAGTAATTGACGATTTGGGATTTACGGTGGCCTACGGACAATCTTGGAATGACGAAGTAACAGCTAAAATCCCAAATCGTAGTTCGTCAATCGTAATCCCCAAACAGATGAATGTTCTGACAGATACGCCCATATACCTCCATCTCACTGGGCTGAGCAGTGAACACTGCGCCCTGATCATCAGCAAAGCTCTCGACAAAGTACCCGGTGTGGCTACCCATCGGGTGGAGTTTAACAATCAGCGGGTGGTGCTGGGCTTAGATGAGAAGGAAGCCTTGGCGCAGGCCGTCGCTCAGATAGAAGCGCTGGGCTATGGGGTAGAAACACGGCAGGCGCACCTCCCTGTGTTGCACCTGAGCTGCGCTTCTTGTGCGGCCAGCGCCGAGAGCATCACCAAGGCACAGGCAGGCGTGTTGAGCGCATCGGTCAATTTTGCCTCTGAGATGCTTAGTGTACGCTATCTGCCCACGGCCATACAACCCACCGATTTGCAAAAGGCCATACAGTCGGTTGGTTTTGACTTGTTGCTCACGGATGAGGGTCACAGTGAGCAGACGCAAGATACCTTGACACAAATTCACGAAGCCAAATACCGGCAGTTGCGCCAAAAGACCCTCTGGGCTTCGGTGTTGTCCTTGCCTGTGGTGGTGCTGGGGATGTGGCTGATGGATATGCCCTATGCCAATGTGCTGATGTGGTTGCTGAGTACGCCGGTGGTGCTATGGTTGGGGCGCGGCTTTTTTGTCAATGCTTGGAAGCAAGCCCGCCACGGCACGGCCAATATGGATACCTTGGTGGCGCTGAGCACAGGGGTGGCCTATTTGTTTAGTGTATTCAACACGCTTTTTCCGCAGGTGTGGCACGCTCGTGGGCTACACGCACACGTTTATTTTGAGGCCGCAGCCGTCATCATTACCTTTATCTTGCTGGGCAAATTGCTAGAAGAAAAAGCCAAAGGCAATACCTCTACAGCCCTCAAAAAGCTAATGGGCTTGCAGGCCAAAACCCTGACTGTGATAAGGGAGGGACAGACACAGACCATCCCCATCGATGCCGTACAGCAGGGCGACACCGTTTGGGTCAAGCCGGGCGAAAAAATCGCCGTAGACGGTACTGTACTCAGTGGCCAATCGTATGTAGATGAGAGTATGCTTAGTGGTGAGCCGCTACCCGTACTCAAGCAGGCCAAGGACGCAGTATTTGCAGGCACCATCAACCAAAAAGGCAGCTTTCAGTTTCGCGCTGATAAGCTCGGCAAGGAGACCCTCTTGGCGCAGATTATCCGGATGGTGCAAGAAGCCCAAGGCAGCAAAGCACCTGTACAAAAACTGGTGGACCAAATCGCGGCGGTATTCGTACCCACGGTGATGGGTATAGCCTTGTTTTCGGCAGGGCTTTGGTTGATTTTTGGTGGGGAGAATGCTCTTACGCAGGCCATCTTGGCACTCATTACGGTCTTGGTCATTGCCTGCCCCTGTGCCTTGGGGCTGGCTACCCCTACGGCCATCATGGTAGGAGTGGGCAAAGGCGCTTCGCAAGGGATTTTGATAAAAGATGCCGAAAGTCTCGAATTGGCCAAAAAAATCACCCATCTGGTCTTAGACAAAACGGGAACCATCACCCAAGGCCGCCCTCGCCTCATCGCGGAGTATTGGCAAGTCCCCGAAGCGGAGCAAGCCCTGCTCAAGCAAATCTTGGTGGGTATAGAGCAACAATCAGAGCACCCCTTGGCAGAGGCTGTCTTGGCGCATTATGAAGGCATAAGCAGTGCCAGCCTCCAAGCCTTCGAAAGCATCACGGGCAAGGGCGCAAAGGCACACTACGGCGACAAAACCTATTTTGTGGGCAACCAACGCCTGCTGGCCGAGCAGCAAATACACCTCCACCCTGAGCTAGTGCAACAAGCCCAAGCTTGGGGTGCTACCGCTCAGACGGTCATTTGGCTGGCAGACAACACCCAAGCCCTTGCCGTATTTGCCCTTGCCGACCCCATCAAGCCGGGCTCTAAGGCCGCTATCGAAGCCCTCCAAGCAGGTGGCATCAAGGTCTATATGCTCACCGGCGACAATGCCGCCACCGCTCAAGCCATTGCCCAAACCGTGGGCATCACCCATTATCAGGCCGAAACCCTGCCCGAGCAAAAAGCTGCGTTTGTCAAAGCCCTCCAAACCCAAGGGGCAGTGGTGGCAATGGTCGGCGATGGCATCAACGACAGCGCCGCCCTGGCCCAAGCCGACGTAAGCATCGCGATGGGTAAAGGCAGCGATATTGCGATGGAAGTCGCCAAAATGACCCTCATCTCCTCTGACCTAGGCAAAATCCCCCAAGCCATCAAGCTCTCACAGCAGACTGTAGCCACCATCCGCCAAAACCTCTTCTGGGCATTCATCTACAATCTGATCGGCATCCCTATTGCGGCGGGTATTTTGTATCCCTTCAATGGCTTCTTGCTCAACCCTATGTTGGCCGGAGCAGCGATGGCACTCAGCAGTGTGAGTGTCGTGGCCAATAGCCTGCGCTTGCGGTGGATTGGCCAAAGAGCATAAGCCACATACAATACCCAACCCACGGATGTCTTTTATACCCAATCAAAATTGGTTTGGAGAATTTCTGGCACCAAAAATCCTTGATTATCAAGAAAATCAAATCAAGTGAATCTTGGTATAATTTGACCTTAACGCAACAGGTTTCTCATCATCAAACCACTATCCTTTACTCTCCCCTTTACGTTCTTTGTGAATACTTTACACCTTTTTTGGTTAAATGTATTATACTGAGAACCCGGGGTGTCAAAATATGCAACATAGCACCAAAAATTGCAAATATCCAGAGGTTTTAAAATTACCTAAATCCCGACTGATGCTACTGGCGCTTTTGCCAAGATTTATTAACTTGTTGGACAATTGATACTCTTTTTCATTTTTCCCACGATAAACCTATGTCAGATACTAATCGAGAACGCGACCTAGTGTTAGCTCCCAATGAGTTTGCCTTTATCTCCGACCAAACCAAGGGCAATATCAATGTGTATGTAGGGCCTTACAAAACCAGCTTAGCCAATACGGATAAGCCGGTTATTTTTGATGAGCTGCTCAAGCGGTTTGAAAAATGCAACCTTGAAGAGTCTATCCAGACTTTCAGCACTGCGCCCGAAGGCTGGTATTTGGTACTCAAAAACCCTCCATTAGACAACAAACAGCCCAAAACAGGCACTTCTAACAGCCTACCCGATTTACAGATAGGGCGTAAGGTCAATATCCCCGGGCCCGTATTTTTTGCCCTTTGGCCCGGGCAGATGGTTCGTGTGATTCCTGGGCATCACCTGCGCTCCAACCAATACCTGCTCGTACGGGTATACGACGAAGAGGAGGCGCGGCGCAACTGGGGGAAGGCTGTTATTAAGACCAAGAGCGGCGCTGACCTCGAGTCTGAAACCCCCGACGAAGTTACGGGCAAAGAAGAAATCCCTGACCTGACCATCGGCAAGACCTTGGTCATCAAAGGCGATATGGTCTCGTTTTATATCCCCCCTACAGGGGTAGAGGTCGTGCGTGATGGCTACAGCAACTATGTCCGTGAGGCTGTCACCTTAGAGCGTTTGGAGTACTGTATTCTGCTGGACGAAAGCGGCAACAAGCGCTACATCCAAGGCCCTGCCGTGGTATTTCCAGAACCTACTGAGGAATTTGTTAAGCTCAATGGCTACCGTAAGTTCAAGGCCATCGAACTCAACGAAAACAGCGGTCTCTATATCAAGGTCATCGCTCCATACAAAGAAGGTAAAACAGAGTATGATGCCGGTAGTGAATTATTCATCACAGGCAAAGACACGATGATATACTACCCCCGCCCCGAACACGCTATTATCAAGTACGGAGGGCGCGAAAAACACTACGCCGTTGCTATTCCGGCGGGTGAAGGACGTTATTATATGAATCGCAACACCGGGCAGATTTACCTCAAAAAGGGGCCTTCGATTTTTCTTCCCGACCCCCGCGAGGAGGTCTTCGTACGCCGGGTACTACACCCAAAACAAGTCGCCCTTTGGTTTCCGGGCAATGCCGAGGCTTTGGCTTATAACCGACAACTACAGGCAGAACTGGAGCGGAAACAGCGTAGCGATCAGTTTTATATCGAAGACTCTGAGTTACAGGCGTTACAGAGTGAAGCTGCTCCGGCTCCGGCACAAGCTTCTGAAGCTCCCAAGCTCCGCAAGAAAGAGGCGACTTCTGAGGAGATGGCCTCCGATGAGTTTAGCCGCTCACAGTCATTCACACAGCCACGCAGCATCGTGCTCGATACCAAGTACGAAGGAGCTGTTACCATCAACCTCTGGACGGGCTATGCTGTACAGGTGGTCAGCAAAACTGGCACGCGCAAGGTCATTGTAGGCCCACAGACTTATCTGTTGGAATATGACGAAAGCCTCGAAGCAATGGAGCTTTCAACTGGTGTTCCCAAAACCGAATAAGATGCTCTCCGGACGGTCTACCTGCGCGTATTGCACAACAAAATCTCAGACCTTATCCGTGCCGAATCCAAAGACTATACCCAAGTCAGTATCTACCTCTCATACCGGGTCAATTTTGAGGGCGACCCTGAGCTTTGGTTCAATGTCGAAAACTACGTTAAGTTCCTGACTGACCATATGCGCTCTTTTGTCCGCAATGCGGTCAAGAAACACGATATTATGGCCTTCTATGCCAATGGTATTGACATCCTGCGCGACACAGTCTTGGGCAAAGAACTAAGCAAGGATGGCAAGCGCCAAGGGCGCATTTTTGAAGAAAACGGAATGCGCATTTACGATGTAGAGGTACTTGATATTCGTCTAAGTGATGCCACACTCGAAAGCCTGCTCGTACAATCGCAGCAAGATGTAGTCAAGCAGACACTCCGTATAGAGGCCGAAAAGCGGAAATTGACCTTTACCCAAGAGAGCGAGCAAATCAGCCAATCAATCGCCGAGGCCGAATCAGCTACCAAGCAGAAAAAAGCGACGCTCGAAGCGCAAGAAATCACCCAAGAGCTACAAACTACGCTCACCCGCTTGCAGGCCGAAATAGAGGCTAGGCACGTGCAACTCAAAGCCGAAGTGGCCGAACAGGAGCACCTCGACCAAGTCAAAACTGCCGAACTGGCACGCGAGCGCCAAGAGGTCGAGCTCTCTCTCGAAGTCGCCCAACGTGAACTAGAGCAGTACATCCAAGAGGTACGGGCAGAGGTCAAGGCAGTGGTCGAAAAAGCACAGGCGGTATCCCCCGACTTGGTAGCAGCGCTACAGGCCTTCTCCGACAAAGCCCTGGCACAAAAAATGGCCGACTCGATGGCTCCCCTCGCCATCTTGGGTGGCAAGAGCATCGCCGAAGTCTTTGCCAACCTTCTCAAAGGTACACAAGTAGCCCACGTGCTCAAACGCAGTGCCGAGCTACTTGACCAAGCCGACGAAGAACAGGACTAGCCGAAAGGCAAGGGCGAAGCTCCGGCTTCGCCCAATTACCCACCAACTGTGCCCAATGCTTGGAGGCTTGTAGACATACCCCCTTGAGGCGTGGGTACACCATCATATTTTACTAAACCACTAACAGTACTTTGATGCCAACCCAACAACAGCAAATTATCGAAGCCTATATCCAAGCCTATAATCAGTTTGATATAGCCGGAATGATGGCCAACCTTAGCGAAGGAGTCGTCTTTGAGAATGTAACTAACGGAATCGTAGACCTCCGTCTCGAAGGCATAGAGGCATTCCGACAACAAGCTGAAGCCGCCACTGCGTATTTCAGTCAACGCCAACAAATACCCACAAATTGGATGTTTGAGGGCAATGTGGTTACAGTCAGTATTGAATACAAGGCGGCATTGGCCATAGACCTGCCCAATGGGATGAAAAACGGGGATACGCTTACTTTGCAGGGGACTTCAAGGTTTGAGTTTGAAGGGGAGGCAATCGTGCTGATTCGGGATGAGAGTTAGGCATAGGAGTACTTGACAACATTGCTTACCGCATCCTACCTAGTGCATACCTATTATCACAGAAAAACCTAAAAAAATGAAGATATTGCTGATGTCCATCGGAACACGCGGTGATATAGAGCCTTTTTTGGCCATTGGGGAAATACTCGCCAATAAAGGGCATCAAGTGGTGTATGCTTTTCCTGAGCAATACGGACACCTTGTCCCGAATAATAGCCTGTATTACCCTTTCACAGCCAAGTTTTTAGGATTGATTGAGGGGGAAGATGGTAGGGCGTTGATGGGGGGCGCTACGGGTATTTTCAAAAAAATGAGGGCTGCTCTAAGGCTTTACAAACAAGGTATTATTGTCAATAAAATACTTGTTGAAGAGCAATATGATGTCGTAAAAAAAGAGAGCCCTGATTTGATTGTACACAACGGTAAGTGTAATTATCCGGTATTGTGGCAAATATTGATAGCCAAAAAAATAGTACTGATTAGTCCTGTACCGTATTTTATGCATTATGTGGAGGGGCAGGCGCATATTGGCTTTTCTGGTGATTATGGCCAATTGCTAAACAAACTTACTTACCAACTGGCCAACTTCGGTCTTGTCAAAACCATTTATGATGCGCAAAAGGCATTGCCAAACAACAATCAAAAAGCATCTAGAAAACAAATTAGGGGAGGCCTGTTTTCCCAAAAACTGATTTATACCATTTCCCCCGCGTTATTTTCCAGACCCAAGGGTTGGCCTTCAAATATTCAGGTATTGGGACATCACGAAAAAGCACAACAAACAGGCTGGCAGCCCGACGAAAACCTTTCCAATTTTTTCAAAAAACATCCAAAAATACTGTTTTTGACTTTTGGCAGTATGATTAACCCCAATCCCGAAAAGACCACCCGCATCATACTCAATGTACTGAGGGAGCTTCAAATCCCCACCCTCATCAACACAGCTGCGGGAGGACTCGTACTTCTTGAAGCCTTTGAGCAAAATCCCTTGTTCTATTTCACGAAACAAGTCCCATACGACCAGGCCCTGACAAAATGTTATGCCATTATCCATCACGGCGGCTCAGGAACTACTCACTGTGGCCTCAAACATGCGTGTGTGTCGATGATTATCCCGCATATTTTTGACCAATATGGTTGGAATAATTTGATTGCCAAAAATGAATTAGGCCCCAAGGGAATACCAGTCAATAAAATTACTGAACAAAACCTCAAACCCCTTATACTAGAGTTGTTTGAGAATCAAATATACAAAATGAATGCAGTTAATATGGCAGCGCAAATGCAGCAAGAGCATTTGGAAGAGATGCTTTACACCACAATAATCAGTTGAAAAAATTATAAATATATACCCAACCAAAATCGGTTTGGGAAATGTGTGTGCTGAGAATCCTTGAGCATCAAGAAAATCAAATCTTGTGAATCTTGGTATAAGTCGTAAAATTGTATGTGATTGCAATTTTGCACAGATTGTTGCTTTTGTGATGATTCGGGCTTATTTTAACCCATGTTAGCGCGCTAAGCTCCCTCGAAGCGACGCTAACTTCCAAACATCTCTGATACTTTATCCGACCCAAACTCATAGTGGTATGAACCGAAACAAACTTGTCTCTGCCCTTGATGCAGCCCAACTCATACAATCCGGCGATACCCTCGTAACCGGAGGTTTTGTAGGTATTGGTTTTCCTGAAGCCTTGGCGATTGCCTTGGAGGAGCGATTTGTACAAACCGGTACTCCCGCCGATTTGACTTTACTCTATGCTGCCGGGCAGGGCGATGGGCAAGGGCGCGGCCTCAACCACTTGGCACACCAAGGGATGCTGCGACGGGTGATTGGCGGGCATTGGGGGCTGGTGCCCAAACTGGGGCAGATGGCGCTCGATAACCTTATCGAAGCCTACAACCTGCCTCAAGGGGTGATATCGCATCTCTTTCGCGACATTGCCGCAGGCAAACCTGGCACGCTCTCCAAAGTAGGGCTGCATACCTTTGTAGACCCCCGCCTCGAAGGAGGCAAGATGAACAGCCGCACCACTGAAGATCTGATAGAGGTGCTCACCGTAGCCGGAGAAGAAATGCTCTTTTACAAAGCCCCCAAACTCGATATTGCGCTACTAAGAGGCACTACTGCCGACAAAGGCGGCAATATTACCATGGAGCGGGAGGCTCTCTCGCTTGAGGCTTTGGCCATCGCGCAAGCCGTCAAAAATAGCGGTGGTATTGTGATTGTACAGGTAGAGCGGCTCACTACCCGCCACCGCCACCATCCGCAGATGGTCGTCGTACCGGGTATCTTGGTCGATGCAGTAGTGGTAGCCGAACCCGAACACCATCCCCAAACCTTTGCTGAACCCTACAACCCGGCCTACACGGGCGAAATCAGCGTACCCAGCTCGCAGCTCAAGCCCTTGCCCCTCGACGAGCGCAAGGTCATCGCCCGTCGGGCAGCCATGCAGCTCAAAATCAACGCTGTCGTCAATCTAGGTATCGGAATGCCCGAAGGTGTCGCCGCCGTAGCCAACGAAGAGAACATCCTCGACTATATCACCCTAACTGTAGAGCCGGGCGGCATTGGGGGTATTCCTGCCGGAGGGCTGAGTTTTGGAGCCGTGGCCAATGCGGAGGCCATTATCTCCCAACCCTCGCAGTTTGATTTTTATGATGGTGGTGGGCTCGATCAGGCCTTCCTCGGAATGGCCGAAGTAGATGCTGAGGGCAATGTCAATGTAAGCCGCTTTCACCACAAACTCGCCGGCGCAGGTGGATTTATCAATATCAGCCAAAATGCCAAAGCCGTGTATTTTATGGGTACTTTTATGGCTAAGGCCAAAACCCAAATCGCTGACGGCCACTTGCAGATTGTCCAAGAGGGCAGCCACAGCAAGTTTGTGCCCAAGGTCTCGCAGGTAACCTTCAGCGGAGCCTATGCGCAGGCCAAGGGGCAAGTCGTGTATTACATCACCGAAAGGGCTGTTTTTCAGTTAGTAGAAGGGGGCTTGCTCCTGCTCGAAATTGCTGAAGGGCTCGATGTAGAACGAGATATTTTGCAGCAGATGGGCTTCCGACCGATGGTCTCTCCACAAATCCGGTTGATGGATCGCCGCCTCTTCAATCCGGCCTTGATGGGGCTGCGGCGGGAGGAAAAGCTCGACTTCAGCGCCCGTGTCCACTACGACGAAACCGAAAACACCCTCTTCCTCAACCTCGAAGGCATCAGTCTCTTCACGGCTGCCGATGTAGCGCCCCTTCAGGCGGCCTTTGTGGCGGAATATGAAAAGGTGGGGCGCAAGTTCAACATTGTGGTCAATTACGACAACTTTTTCATTGGTAAGGATGCCGAGCCAGCCTATTTCGAGATTGTTCGGCACAACACCGAGCACTACTTCTTATCGGCCACACGCTACTCTACCAATGCTTTTTTTAGGCGGAGCGCTGCGGCTGCCTTTGCCGCCATCAATGCCAAACTGTACGACAGTCGCTTGGCTGCCATCAAGCATTTATAAACCGCTCCGGATAGAGCAAGTGCTGTAGTTGGGTGGCCGTATAGCGCGGTGACCCCTCCTTGGCTTGTTCGGCAGCCTTGATGAGTTGGCAGATGGTTTCGTTCAGCGGGGTAGGCACGCCCACTTCTTGCCCCAGCGCCACAATTTCGCCGTTCAAAAAGTCAATCTCTGTCAGGCGGCCTTTGGCCAAATCCTCGCTCATAGAGCTGCGTGCTTGCGGGTCGATGCGTACCATCTTGGCCGCCACCTTGAAAAACAAAAAATCGGGCAAGGCCAACACACAGGGTGCTATGCTTGGAATCATCGTACCCAAACGGCGGGGCTTGATGCCGGCCTTCTGCATCACCAGCAGGGCCTCGCGCATCATCGCCGCAACCAACAGCCGAAACGCACGTTCCGACAATTCCTCTCGTAGCGGAATGCCTGCCAAGGCATTGAGGGCGTTGTTGAGGTTAAACACAAGCTTGCCCCACTGTACCTCGGGCAACAGTGGGTGTGTGGCCGCCTCAATACCCGATGCGTGCAAGAGCGCTGTCAAAGCCGAGGCCTCGCTCCCCTCTTCCAACAAAATCGCCCCACTAGTACCTCTGTGCCAGTGGTTGGTGTGGAGTTGGGCTACATTAAAGGGCACCATCCCGGCCAAGACCTTGGCCTGTGGGAGTTGGGCTTGGAGTATCGCCTTGTTGCGGATGCCGTTTTGCAGGCTCACCACCAAAGTACCCTCTGCCAGCACTGTTGCCAAGGCCTTGCCCACGGTTTCCGTGTCTGTACTCTTGACACAAACCAACACCGCCCCACAGGCGGCCAAGGCCTTCGGGTCAGTATGAAACGGCACTGATGAGCCATTGAGGTGCCAATCAGCCCCTTTATAATCCGTAATGCGCAGCCCCTCTGTCAGGATAGCTTCTTGCAACCCTGCACGCCCCACCCAGACACTGTCCAAACCAATGCGCACCAAGTGTGCCCCAATATAACAACCAATGCTGCCGGCACCCATCAGACCAATGGGCTTGCGTAAAAAATCGGGCGTAATCATTTTAGTTGGTGTTTAGTATGTCGTTGTGATGGAAATAGTTTAGTTAGTGTCGATGTTTTGGGGCTTCCCCCGCCTCTTTCAAGCTTTTGGGGTATCCAATGGCATAAATCACAACACCAAAACCGTGCCTTGCCTTGCCAATATCCCAGTGGTAAAGTCCTTTTGGGTCGGCTTGGGTGGTCATTTGGCGGAGCTGCTGAGGGCTATACAAACGCAGGATAGACACCCAGCCATCCCAAAGCGTACAGAGTGGAATCAGCGGGATGAGATAGGTAAACAGCATCTTGTCCCACCGAAACGGACGTATAAACGGCGTAGCCACCCACATCAGTACCGTCAGCGCCAAGGTATTGACTACAAACTGCCACACCGACTTATCAAGCGGCTCGAAGATACCGATGGGCATCTGTTGGGCTACTGCTTGTTGGAGCAATTGTTGTGCCTCAGGCGGACGGAAATGATGAAATCCATTAAAAATCGTACGAAAGCTCTGCGGCTCTGCGGCTGCATCGAGGGCGTTGAGCGGAGTGTCTACATACCGGATATGCCCCCCACTTTGGGTTGCCAACGCCTCATAAGCCGGAAGGTTGGGGTAGAGGTCGCTCAACACAAAGTCTGGCGCACCGTGTGGCAGGTGTTGCGACAGATGTCGCCGCAAAGGCAAGACTGAGCCGCCACCGCCCGAACACAAATCCTGAATGTGTGTGGCCTGTGTATGTACCAAGGCTTCAGCAAAACGTGGAATCACGGCGCGGAACACATCAAAAGTTTCCATTAGCCAGCGTAGGTAGTCGGTCTGCCCCTGACGCAAACGGTCGGGGTAGTATGGCCAGTCTTCAATTTCAAAAAGGTGTATACGCATTTTATGGGAAGTGAAAAGGGACTAAGTTGTTTTTAAACGTACTATAGATTCCGACCTGTGTCTTAGGCTCATCGAAACCACATTGGTACATCAACGTTTCACGCCACTGGACATCTTCCAGCCCCCACAGTTAAAAATGAGGCCTCAATTTGTCTCGGAGCTAGAGCTCCGAGCTACTTTTCCAAAAATGTCCAGTAGCGTGTCAACGTTTTAAGCTGATGGTCTCATTCACAATACCCCTTGCGGCAAGCCAATCACGCACTGCGTGCCCCGTACCGCTATCCCAAGGCTGAAGGTCTTGAGGGGTGATGTATTTGTAGTCTGCTAGCTCTTCGTTAAGCGTAATGGGTGCGCCAGCTTCTGCCCGTACGTGATAGGCGATGATGAGTTGGTTCATCCAATCGAAAGTATACAGACCTACCAACGATACCAGCTCCGCTGTCAAGCCCAGCTCCTCCTGTACCTCGCGCAACACGGCCTCTTCAGGCGTTTCTTTTTTCTCCAAAAAGCCCGTAATCAACCCATACCAGTGGGTAGGCCAGCGTTGGTTACGTGCCAAGACGACCATCCCGTCTTGCTCTACAATGGCCGCCACTACAGGCGTGGGGTTGTCATAATGAACATATCCACAACTGGCATTTGAGCAAACCAAGCGTTGGCGGTCTTCGGTGGGGAGTTGGCGCAGCCCAAAAGGGCTGGCACAAACAGGACAAAACTTGAAAGTAGGCATCGTTTAGTTGTTGGGCTAAGTGAAACTAGAATGGAGTAAAGCTATAAAAAAAACCCTGAACCGACCTATACTTTGGCCAAGACCCAAGGCAGTTATACACGAAAGTAAGTTTTTTTGCGTTTTGTTTTCGACTAAGTTACAATTGGATAGGTTTTTGGTATCTATTTTGTTGAATCATAGTACATTGACCGTAGCAATGCTATCAAGAGTACAAGGTGGTACTTTTGCTTAAGCAAGGCTACCCCCATTTCCTTGGAAATATTGGAAATAAATGTATGGCTCTCAGGTGTGGATAAGTGAGAATATTTTGTATTTTGCAGGCAGAATACCATACCCAGCACCTTTGAAACATATCAAGGCACCGTTAACTAAACTAGCATCTATCCAAAACATTTACTAATCGTTGTATGAGGGCACTAAAACAAATAATGGCGGTGGCGCTTATCGGGATGATAGGCTACCAAGTCCAAGCACAAAGCGCGCAGGAGCACCTTTCTAAAGGCCAGCAGAAAAGCCAAACAGCGCAATATGCTGAGGCCGTCCGACACTTTGATGCAGCCTTGGGGCAAAACCCGCATTATGAGGAAGCTTACTACTACCGTGGTGAGGCTCATTACCGCTTGGGAATGTATCAAAAAGCCCTCAATGATTTTGGCCAAGCTATCCAGATAGACCCCTCACAAGCCATCACCTATCACTCAAGAGGCTTGGTATATCTCGAAATGTTGAAATATGCTGAGGCAATAGCAGACTTCTCCAAGGCGTTGCAAATCTCGCCCAACAACGAACGCATGCTGGCTGACCGCGCCTTGGCGTATTATCACCAAGGAGAATATACCCAAGCCCAACGTGATTGTGATAGAGCGCTCAAAGCGATGCCCGGTTACGCTTTTGCCTACAGCATCAAAGGGCGTATTGCAGAAGCCCAACAACAATACCCGCAAGCCCTGACTCACTACCAAGCAGCCATACACCATAACCGCTATTCGCCTAAGTATCAGACCTTATTGGCAGATTTGTATGTACAGATGGAACGCTACAACGAGGCCATGAATCACTACAATGAGGCACTCCAGTATGAACCTAGCTCACAACACCACGAGGCATATACCGGTAGGGCTGCACTTTATCTGAGAGGCAAGGATTACCAAACGGCTATGAGCGATGCTGCCAAGGCTATTCAGCTCAACCGCCGACACTTCGCCGCCTATGTGGTGCGAGGTTTGGTACATACACATCTGGGTGACGTGGCCAAAGCAGAAGAAGATTTCCGATTCTATATCGAAAACGCTCGTACAGCCTCTGATTTTCATTACATTGCAGGGATGGTTTATCGCCACGCCCACGACCAGCAACTCTATACTAAGGCGGTAGCTTGGGCAAAAAAGGCCGTCGAATTGAATAACAATGCCCGTAACAATACCCTGTGTGCGCAATTGCATTATGCTGTTTTACAGCTCCCCGAAGCACAAAAATACGCTCAAAAAGCCATAGAGCTTGCCCGCCATAGTGGTGAAGACAATGCGGTAGCAACGAAATTATTGCAAGAACTTCAGTCTTCGGCATCGCTGGACCGTACCCCGCCCGAAATACAAATCATTACGCCCTCAATGGCCAATCGCGGCTTTGTAGTGGTAGAAGAACGTGAGAAAATAGAAATCGTAGGCCAAGTGTCTGATGAAAGCGGTGTATCTAAGGTGTTGGTCAATGGCAATATCGCCCGACTAGAGGCCAATGGCCGCTTCCGTGGCGATGTGGTCTTGGAAGATTATGAAACCTATATCACCCTCCGGGCAACGGACAAGCGTGGCAATACTTCTGAGCAGACCTTTGTGGTGCGCAAAAATAATGGCCAACAAACAGCCAGCTATGCAAGCCAAACACGACAAACCAACGGCCAACAAGCCGCTACCCGAGAAACGATGCCCCAATTGGGCAGACATCGTGCCCTGCTTTTTGCTGTCAATCAATATGATAGTTGGACACAGCTAATCAACCCTGTGTATGATGCACACGCCATCGCCCGTAATTTGGAAGAAATCTATGGCTTTGAGGTCGAAATTGTCGAAAACCCTACCCGCGAACAAATAGCGCTGACCCTTCGTCGCTATGCCTCCCAACAATACAGCAATAAGGACCAACTGCTGGTATTTTTTGCTGGCCACGGTATCTATGATGAGATTTATCGCGAAGGGTTTCTAGTAGCTAAAGACTCTAAAATCAGGGATGAGTCGCGCAGC
Organism: Eisenibacter elegans DSM 3317; assembly: GCF_000430505.1. Taxonomy (NCBI): domain Bacteria; kingdom Pseudomonadati; phylum Bacteroidota; class Cytophagia; order Cytophagales; family Microscillaceae; genus Eisenibacter; species Eisenibacter elegans. Next base: position 28,827 of record NZ_AUMD01000021.1, read on the forward strand.
TCTTACTACTCTTATAGCGAGCTGCGGAGTGTTTTGAGCCGTATCCACTGCGACCACGTGCTCTTGGTATTGGACGCTTGTTTCAGTGGTACGTTTGACCAACTGGTGGCTATGCGCGGCCTCGACCCCGAAGACCGCAGCAAGTGGGACTTTATCAACCAAAAAATGCAGTACCGTACTCGTCGGTATATCACTTCTGCCGGTAAAGAATATGTGCCGGATGGCCGCCCAGGCCAACATTCGCCCTTTGCGCGCGCTTTCTTGGAAGCCTTGCGTAGCGAGGGAGGCCAAGATGGTGTGTTGACCATCAACGAGGTGATGAGCTATATGTCTACTGCCAAACCGCAGCCTCTTACCGGAGAGTTTGATGGCAATGAGCCAGGCAGCGACTTTCTCTTCATCGCACGCTAAAACCCATATCGGAAAATTCTGTTAGACTCTGAACCTACCTAAAATGATACTTTACTTGCGCTTTATAGTCCTGTTTTCCTGTATCTTGTATGTCGGGCTGTGGCAAACCCCTGCTGCTTTTTCACAAGGATGTATTTTGGATGAACAAGCGTATGCGCAAGTACCGCTCAAACCCCTGATGCGTAGTGGCAACTTGCCTAGCTATGCATCGTTGCGCGCATATGCCCCTATCCCCAAAGACCAAGGAGCCTATGGTAATTGTGTGGGTTGGACAACCGCCTATGCAGGGCGTACCATTATGTTGGCTTATCAACAAAACTGGCGTGACCCTGTGCTGACAACCCAGAATGCACTTTCGCCTTTTTTTGTATATGAGCAAGCTAAATCAAGAGTAGACATTGATTGTAAGGAGGGCACACTGCTAGTACACGCACTCGAAGAGCTGAAAAACGTAGGCGTGGTTAAGTTCTCAGATTTTGCTGAAAGCTGTGGCAAACCGATTACCGCACAAGATCGCGCCAACGCCGGTAAGTTTCGTATCCAAAATTATCATCGGTTGTTTGACAGCAGGGCAGCCAATGCCAGCAAAATAGCCGCCATCAAGGAAGTGTTGGCCAACCACAAACCTGTATTGGTTGGCCTTACGGCCATTTTCCCCTCTTTCCGAAATGCCAAAGGCGTTGCTGTCTGGAATCCTATACAAGGGGAAAACCCTAATAAAGGTAGCGGACACGCAGTGGCTATCGTGGGTTATGATGACCATAAGTATGGAGGTGCTTTCCAACTGATGAACAGCTGGGGCACTACTTGGGGGGAGCAAGGCTTCATATGGGTGCGTTACCAAGATATGGCCACACTTTGCTTCGAAGCCTATGAAATGACTATCGAAAAGCCTAACCTCTATACCATGTCAGGCAATATCCGGTTTATTTTGTCTGCCGGATATGATATGAAGGCCGTATACAAAGAGGGATATTATGAGATGCGAGAGCCTTACCACTCCGGCACACTCTTTCGCCTACAGGTGTCTAATCATCGCCCAGCCTATGTCTATGTTATCGGGGCAGATGCGGTCAACAAGGCCTACAAAATATTCCCACAAGATGCCCATACTACCCCTTTTTTGGGACAAGACAATAGCACCGTAGCCCTGCCCAGTGCAGAGCATTATGTCAAAATGGACAAAACCATTGGCACAGATTATTTTTGTATTTTATATTCTTCGGAGCCTATTCCCATAGAAGAAGTCATATCACAAATGAAACGCTTCTCGGGTACATTCAAAGAGCGCCTTGAGCTGGCTCTCAAAGGGCGATTAGCCCCTATGCAATCTATTGACTACCTGCGCAATGGAGAAATTGGCTTTTATTCAGAAAGTGATAAAAATACGATTGTGCCCATTATCGTGGCCATCAAACACGTAGACTAATACTATTGAACATTTGCTAAGTTGGCCTTGACTAACAAGCCCTTATTGTACCAAGATTCACAAGATTTGGGGATTTGCAGGGTTTGATTTTCTTGGTTATCAAGGATTTTCAGCACCAAGATTTCCCAAACCAATTGTGGTTGAGTATATACCAAAATCCACTTGATTTGAGAGTTGACAGTACTTGGTTATCAAGGATGTTGAGGTTAGAGGTTTGTACTCTCTGCCCTTTGTGTTTAAATATATGCTGAACGCCAGACTAGAAGGATATAAATCTACCAAACAGATAAAAAAACGCAACCCCAAGGGGCTGCGTTTTGGTATGTATGAGGGGTATCGTTTTTTGGATTAACCAATTTTAGCGATAAGGTCAGCGACACGGTTAGAATACCCGGCTTCGTTGTCATACCAACCCACTACTTTTACCAAGTTGCCGTTGACAGAAGTCAACTCAGCATCGAAGATACAAGAGTGAGGATTGCCGATGATATCTACCGATACGATAGGGTCTTCGGTGTATTCTAGGATACCTTTGAGGGTAGACTCGGCAGCTTTTTTCATCGCGGCGTTCACCTCTTCTACGGTTACGTCTTTTTTGAGCACTACGGTGAGGTCAGTCAAAGAACCATCTACAGTAGGCACACGCATTGCCACGCCATCAAGCTTACCTTTGAGGTGGGGCAGTACCAAACCTACAGCCTTGGCCGCACCAGTAGAAGTAGGCACAATAGACACGGCAGCAGCGCGAGCACGGCGCAAGTCCTTGTGAGGCGCATCTTGCAGACTTTGGTCAGCAGTGTAGGCGTGTACGGTAGTGATGTAGCCCTTTTCGATACCGAAAGCCTCATCCAAGACCTTGGCCATAGGAGCGAGGCAGTTGGTAGTACAAGAAGCATTAGAGAGGATGGTCTCGTTGCCGGTCAGGATGTTGTCATTGACTCCCAAAACCACCGTAGGAATATCCCCTTTGGCAGGCGCTGAGATGACCACACGCTTAGCCCCGGCCTCTAGGTGTGCGCCAGCAGAGGCAGCATCCGTAAAGCGACCTGTAGACTCCAATACTACATCTACTCCAAGCGCTGCCCAAGGTAGGTTTTTGGGGTCACGCTCGGCATATACTTTCAAGGGTTTGCCATCAACAATGATGTGTGAGTCATCGTGGCTTACGCTTCCGGCAGGAAAGCGACCGTGTACAGAGTCATACTTGAGCAAGTGAGCCAAGGTAGCTGTATCGGTCAAGTCGTTGAGAGCGACAATTTCTACATTAGATTTATGGAGCAATGCACGGAAAGCGATGCGGCCAATACGACCGAATCCGTTGATAGCAACTTTTATTTTGGACATGTCGACGGGGTTTGATGAGATTCAAATAAGAACGTGCCTTCAAAAGGCATGACAAAATTAGGGAGTTTTGCGCAATTAACCAATGCTGAAAAAAGCGCATATCAGTAGAAGCAGTTTTTGGGCAGATACTTTGGCAGTCTACATCAAGGTATCAGGTATTGGTATGTCCAGCGCTCGATGTGGCCGTTGTGGTAGGTGCGGGTAGTTTCGGAAGGGTATCCGTAGGCGTTGTAGAGGTGGGTTTGTCGAAAGGAGAAGGGGGTATATACCGATCCCTGATTCACGACTTGGTATTGCGCCTCTAAGACTACATTGTCCGACAGGTCCCAGACTTCTATGGGGTAGATACCCGAGCGGCGGCGTTCGTTGGGAGCTTGAGTATCATAGCGCAGATTCCCTACCAAGACCGGCCCTAGCTCACGGCTACCCAGCGGGTGGGCATAGGTACGGTGTAGGGTGATATTGTTGTAGGCATCATATTCAAACTCTTGGTAATTATCGATTTCTAGCCCTGCACCGGGCTTCATACTGTTGTGCCCGCCGTGTCCTTGGGGTGGGGTGGTAGGGGGGCTATCCAGCTCTTCGTGGGCGTGGTAATATTCTCGCCTTACAAGCCGGCTTTGGGTGTCATAATAGAACAGCTCTTCGTGGTGGCGCTCAAACCGAGTCCAGTCAGAAGGCACTACCTTGTAGTGTATGGTTTTCAAGAGCGCACCACGGTTGTTGTATTCATAGGTTTCATACTCACGTTCTACACCTTGGGCATCAAAAAGCGATTTTCGGCTTGGGCGGCCTTGTTCGTTGTATTGCCAGCGCTCTGTGAGCGAGTCTAAGTTGGCGCTATAGGTGATGCGGGTGCTGAGCTTACGCTGTTGGTATTCGAAACGTTGGTAAGGTTGGCCATCGCGCAAGACAACCGTAACCATTAGCCGGGGATCTTGGCGGCGGTTGTCGGGTTCAAACATAAGCTCGTGTTGCATTTGGCAAGCCGAAAGCCCAACGATGATACTCAACAGCAAGTATAACATTGGAGTGTATGGAGTCAGGAAGTGTTTCATAGCAGTATCATACCAAAAAGGTTCAAGAGTTGAGATAAGGTTTATGGATGAGGAGTGCAGCCCAGCTTGAAGCCAATGAGCAACACATCGTCAATCTGCGCGTGCTCGCCCTTCCATTTCATAAAATAATCAAAAAGTGAGGCAGATTGTTCCTCCAAAGGCAGATGATGTACCTCACTGAGCAATTCTTTGAACTGCGTAACGCTAATTTTACGCCCAGTTTGGCCATTAAACTGGTCTTTGTATCCATCCGAAAAAAGGTAACATTGCGTTGGCTGATTGAGCAGGAGGGTATACTCTTCGAAAGGCTGCCGCTGTTCGTGCATCAGCCCGCCTGCGGGTTGCGGAGTACCCTTGAATAGCTGCATCTTCCCGTTTTGAAAATAGACCATAGGCAGGTTGGCGCCGGCAAAAGTCAAGGTTTGGTTTTGCTCATCAATCACACAAAGCCCTATTTCCATCCCCTCGATATTGTCCAGCTCTTTTTTCTTGAGTACGTGGTTGATGCGGTTGTTTAGCTCGGTCAATATTTTTGTCGGCTGGGTGTGGTGTTCGAAGCGTACAATCTGGTCGAGTAGGTCATTGCCTACCAATGACATAAACGCACCGGGGACGCCGTGGCCTGTACAATCGACGCAGGCCAGTACGGTTTTGGGCGCTTGATTGGGGAGCTGAAGGTGTGTAAACCAATAAAAATCGCCGGATACGATATTTTTGGGTAGGTTCAACACAAATAGCTCCGGGATATGCCGACGGATTTCGTGCATACTCGGCAAGATAGCGTGTTGTATGCGTTTGGCGTTGTTGAGCGAGCTGAGGTAATCGTGTTGTTGTTGCCGCAGAAGCTTTTCTTGGGTGCTGATTTGCTCGTTTTTGTCGCGCAGGTGTAGGCGTTGTAGTTGTAATAGGTGGTTATATCGCCGGATGCGCTTGTTGGCTTTTCTCCAGAAATAGCCCGCCACCGACACCAACAACACCAGCAAAACCAAGCTAAGAATGATATAATATTGCCGTATAATTTCGTCTTTTTGGCGTGCCAATTGTAGGGTTTGGATGGTATGTTGGGCGTTAAGCTCTTGTATTTGTCGGTCTTTCTCGGCACTTTGGTAGCGAATGCGCGCATCATTGATGCGTTGGGTAGTTATTTCGTCTCGGAGTGAATCACGATAAACGCTATAATTTTTGTGATAGGCCAAGGCCAGCGCGTAATCTTGTCGGGCTTCAGCACAGGTTACCAAGTCGGCATACAGGTCGCGGGTATATTTTTTAAATCCTGTTCGGAGGGCTATATTGAGCGCAATGAGCAAATAATCGGCGGCCTGCTCCCATTGTTTTTGTTGCATAGACATCTGCCCCAAGCCCTGATAGTCTCTCAAGATGCCCTCTTCGTGGTTTAGGTCTTGGTTGATGGCCAATGCCCTATGGAGATAGGTAGCTGCTATAGCCGGTTTGTTTTGGAGGCTGTTTACCCTGCCCAAAAAATTTAGGCTAATGGCTACACCGGCTTGGTGTCCGTGAGCTTGATGTATTGATAAGGCTTTTTTGAAACAGACAGTAGCCTGTGCCAAACTATCAATGATGAGAAACACTTCTCCTAAATAATTGTAGCTATCTGCCAGCCCGCGTGCGTCCTGAATACGTTCTCGTAGTGCCAGCGCCTGTTGGTGGTATTTGAGGGCTTGTAAGTACTCTTGATTTTGGAAATAAAACTTGCCAATATTTTTGAGTGTATGCCCAAGCCCTACATCATCACGAAGTCGCTTGCGAATTTCTAAAGACTCAAATAGTAAGTTTAGAACTATGCTGTTGTCGCCGGCTTCCATGTGGTATTCGCCCAAGAGATTGAGCACAAAGCCCTGTCCATAAAGCAACCCTTGTTTTTTAAAAATCTTAAGCGCCATTTCATACTCTTGCATCGCTTTCAGGGGGCTACCAGCATAATTATGGGCTACACCGGCATACATATAAGCATAGGCCAGCCCTTCATAATATTGGATGGCGATGGCTTTTTCTTTGGCTTGCTCAGCATACACAATCGCTTGTTTGCTGTGATTGGAGCGCCACTCCCAAGCTTTACGATTGAGCGCATTGATTTGAGCCGTATCTTGAATAAACATCACAGACCGCCCTGAGGTTTGAGCCGGCAAGCGCTCGGCTAAGCCTAGTCCCCCAACAAAACTTAGCCATAAGCCCAATAAGAAAAGCCGAAGCCTCATACGCAAGTAAGTAATGTTTAGTTACAAATCTAACTATTTTTTTTCTCCATCAAAGCCTCAGCATACTCAAGTACAAATAATTTTTCACAAAGTCTCAAACCAATTCTAAAACCCTTACCTTTGTTGTATCAATATTTCGTTTACCTAATCGCCGTTGTCTAATGAACGCACAAGAACGCGAAGAACTCAAAGATGCCTCTATCGGTTTGGCAGAAGTAATTGTCAGCCTTGCCCACCACGTCGCTATGCTGGATGGCAAAATCGATGAGGATGACGAAGACCTTGCCGATGCCATCGTAGAAAACCTTTTCGACCCTGAAGAAGGGCTTTTTACAGAAGGATTCTTGTCTGAAGAAGAAGAAGAAGAAGTCTTGGATATTTTGGAAGAAACTTATCGCGAAAACCCATATGCTATGGAAGAGCTGTTGGATTTTTGTACAAAAGATGAAGAGCTAGCCGAAATCTTACTGGACATTGCTGAGCAAATGTTGGGCGAACCCGAAACGCATACCGCCGACGAGCAAGCTTTCTTGCAGCGCCTGCGCGAAGCCAAATAGGTTTGCCTCCGCTATCGTTCAAAAGCCCTTAACTGAGTTCTCAGCTAAGGGCTTTGTTGTATTATATACCAAGGATTGTTAAAGTGAATTGCTCTGATGCTCAGGGAGTTTCAGCACATACCTCTCCAATCTCACTGAGTCATTATCTCCCTCCTGTGCGGTGAGACCTAAGGAGCAAAATATACTAAGATTCACAAGATTTGGGGATTTACAGGATTTTATTTCCTTGATTATCAAGGATTTTCAGTGTGTAGATTTCCCCAAACCAATTGTGATTGAGTATAAGTGCTACAACGACAAAAAACACAATGCCTAGCAGGGTATATCAGCGGCCACCGACGACAACTACTTGCTGGCCCAATGGTAGAGCTTCTCCCACACATCACAGGCCTCTTCGGCAGATTGGCCTTCAGCCATTTCTAAACCTTGGTATTGGACCACTTCAAAGAGCAGCTCTCGCCCTCGGTATACCGACAGTTTTTTGGGTTCATCGTTGGGCTCAGCAGGCATCGCCAACATCACATCGGGCTGATTGGTGCGTGCTTCATACACTATTGCATTGTCTGCCGGTACTTTTTTCTCCATTCTTCGGTCTTGGTTATCAGGAGCTAATTCAAAATAAAATTTCCCCATCCCTGATACCCTCAACCGGTGGCTGATGTAGTCCCAGACTTTTTCGAAGTCATCTACAGGATTGCAATGTTGACGATTTTGTGCCAGCAGTCCAAACGACAAAGGCACACTCAAAGCCCAGCATAAGACCATTTTCATTTCAGATTTGTTATTTTTGTATCCCAACCTTTTGGCGCATTACCGGGTTGTTTGTGGAAAATATGCCCTCAACACGATGGGCTTTGCTTCCAAACAGCCGGGTGTACAGCCATTATTCAAACATAGCCCCCAAGTGATTTTGTTCCCCTCTATCTTAGTGGGGGAGTAGCCAATAAATTTTTGCAAGATGATAGCACAATACCTCGAACATACCCTCCTCAGTCCTACAGCAGCTTTTGCCGAGATGGACAAGCTCGTAGCCGAAGCCATCGAACACCACTTTGTGGGGGTTTGTGTCCCTCCTTTTTGGGTCAAAAAAGTTAAAAGAGACCTACGCCAACACGATATAGCCGTCGTAACCGTTGTTGGCTTCCCACTAGGGTATAACCGATCCGAAGTCAAACGTTATGAGCTACAGAGTTGTATTCGTGATGGTGCAGACGAGCTGGACGTGGTGATGAATGTAGGCGCTGTCAAAGCCGGCGCATACCCTTGGGTCAAACAAGAGATGGCAGCCTTGGCTCAAGAGGCGCATCAACACGAACGCTTGCTCAAAGTAATCCTCGAAACGGCCTATCTCAGCCCCGAAGAGATAGTTCAATCGTGTAAGGTATGTGTAGAAGCAGGGGTAGACTTTATCAAAACCTCTACTGGTTATGCTCCCGAAGGCGCCACCCTCGAAGGAATCCGCCTTATCAAAGAAAGTATTCCGGCAGGAGTAGGCATCAAAGCCTCTGGTGGTATCCGAACATTGGCGCAAGCCCAAGCGTTTATAGCCGCAGGAGCCGAACGTATCGGTACTTCGGCAGGAGTAAGCATCGTTGCCGAAGCTCAGCAAGCAGGAGGAGGAGCTGTATAAACTGGCCTTATCTCGGTTGAGCCCCTTTAGTCTAATCCTAAATAGTTGCTATATTGCTATGATAAGCTGAAGAATACCGATATTTGTTCCTGATATATAATGTATTTACCAAACTCTCAACTCAATTGCTTATGCGATATCTTTGGTCTCTTTTAGTGCTATGTGGCCTATGTTATGGCCAGCTACAAGCCCAAACAACAGGATTTTATGGTGAGAAAATCAGCGATGCAGGGGCAAAAAACCTGTCAGACCTGCCTAAGATGATTGGTCAAGAAACAGAGCTGGGCAATATCACCCTCAGAGGTACTATTGTCGAGGTTTGTAAGAAAAAAGGCTGCTGGATGACGCTCGATATGGGCAACAACCAAACTATGTTGGTCAAATTTAAGGACTATGGTTTTTTTGTTCCCAAAACAGATGATGGCAAAGAAGTCGTTATCCAAGGAGTAGCCAAGCGCGAGCTTGTCCCTGTTGAGCGCTTACAACACTATGCCGAAGATGCGGGCAAAAGCCTCGAAGAAATAGCTGCTATCACTGAGCCAGAAGAAAAATTCACTTTTGAGGCCGTAGGGGTTATCATTTACAATTCCAACGGAATGGAATAACCGCCCGAAGGGCTGTGCCAACCTATGCCCACTGCCAAAGCAGTGGGTTTTGTTTTGGTATAAAATTCGGATTAATTTTGATTTTTTATATTTTTTCACTAAATTAACCCCAATTAGCCAAATAAATATACGGCAATAGGCTTGAGGAGAATAACAGGCGCGTTGCCGTTCACCCCCTAAACCTATTCTTGCCTTATGCGATGGATACTCATTATTGTAGCTTGCCTCCTGAGCGGATTGGCACTACACGCCCAACAAAACGCCCCACCTACAGCTCAAGAAACAGACTTGAACTTACGCTACGAGGACCCTGTGCCTTCTAATTTTTGGGCTTCGCCCAATGCCCTGACTTGGATTAAGGTCGTAGATGCTGAAGGTAAGATTCAGCGCATCTATCAAACACTCACCAACCAACTTCCTGTTACCAACTTACAATATATGCTTCCGGAAGGTTGTATTTTCTGGACAGCCTACGAGCAGACACTGTACTTCATCTGCCAGTCGGAGCTGAGCAGTGTCGAGAGCGAGTTGTCGTCTATTAGTAGGTCAATAGCAGCCTTATTGTTCAAAGACTAATTGCCCATTGGCCAAACAAAAACCCCTTGAAGTTTGCTCCAAGGGGTTTTGAAGGGCTATGTGGGGAGGTTATTTTACGGTAAAATAGCCTTCTCCAAGGTAGGCACCGTCAGCATATAGCTCTACTTTATGCTGTCCTTTTTTGTATTCGGAGCCTTTGTCATAGAGCAGTACCTCTGTGCGCCCCGAGTTGTCGAATAAGATTTGTTGGCGCGAAGTATAGTTGAGGTTCTGGCCGTCGTTGGTTTTGAAAGTTCCTACACTGAGGATTGTTCCATTAGGCTCTACCACACGCATATAGACATCGCGCATACCGAGTGCGGCAAGGGCGTTTTTGTCAAACTGGTAGTAGACCTTGATTTTATCGACTTGGTTGGCACGGTAAGAGCCAGAGTTGAGCTCGCGCCCGCCAGAGCTAACAGCGCTGACCGAGATGGTCGATACGCGCAGCGCACCTTCTTTGCTGATTTTGGTTTGGAGGCGGTCTACGCTTTGGCGGGTATCGCGCAGGTCTGCGCTCATCTGGTTGGCCTTGGTCTGTAGGTCTTGGTTTTGGGCATATAGCTCCTTGTTAGCCTCACGCAGTTTTTCCATTTCTTGGTCTTTGCGTACCAACAGCTCCTCATAGGCAGCTAGTTTGCGCTGATAGTAGCCAATTTCTTTTTCTACGCGCTCTTCTAGGTCTTTTTTATCCTGTTCGAGTTTGAGCTTTACCTCTTCTAGCTCGGCATAGTCAAGGCCAAGCTCACGCGCTTCTTCGATTTGGCGCTCTAACTCGAAGGAGAGCGAGTCGAGCTTGAGCGACGCTGATTTGGATTCAGCTTCGGCAAATTCTTTTTGTTTTTGGAGCTTGCCTTGTAGGTCTTTGATGACCGATTGGTTGCGGATATTAAAGAAAAGTAATACAAAATTGAGCATTACCAGCGCGACAATAATGCCCAAGAGTAAACGGCGATTATTTTTTGGTGCTTCGTTAGCCATATTTTAAGGGTATAAAAGGGTTCTGAAGGGGGAATAAATAAGAGGAAAAACAGTAGACATTAGGTATTGATAACACGCGCAGGATGCCCAAAAACAGTATCACCGGCACTAATGTCTGAAAGTACCACAGAGCCGATAGCGACTTTGGCTCCTTTGCCAATTTTTACGCCTGAGATAATGACTACCCCTGCGCCTATGAAGGCATCATCTTCAATTACTACGCCAGAACCCACTACGCTGCCCGCGCCTATGTGTACAAAGTCTCCGAGCTTGGCCTCATAGTCTATGGTAGCCCGGGTATGCAGCTGACAGTGATTGCCTAGTGTTACCCCAGCACCCAGTTGTACGCCGGCGCTGAGTAGGTTGCCGTAGCCCAGCGTGGCCGAAGGGGAGACGATTGAATGGCCGTGTACGGCATTGGTGGGCATAGTTTGGTATTGCTCGATGAGTTTTTTGGTCAGTTGTTTGCGTTGTTTGGGGTCGTCGATGGCCACAAATGCGCCGCAGCTTTCACCACTGAGCAGACCGAGGTAGCGCTCATCGTCTGTATTGCCCAAAACAGTGATATAGTTGATTTCTGTTTGGTGCAACGACGCTTTATCATCCAAAAAGCCATATACTTCCACCCCGTGGCTTTGAAAAATTTCGGCAGTGGTAGCGCCTAATCCTCCGGCACCAAAAATCAAGACAGGTTTTTTATCAATCATAGGGATTAAGTAGCTTTAAAAAGAGTGTACAAAGGCCAAAAAACGCACGAGTTACTCACTGTCGTTGCCAAAGCTGCCAAGGCTCCGCCTGAGATAACAGGAAGTAACTTGCGGGTGTAAAATTAAAAGTTTTTGTTCGTTCTTGGTTCAAAATTAACAAATCATACGGTTTTTTTTCGGGCATACGGTCAATTATGGCGCTAGGTTGGGTTGCTTGTAAGATTTGATGGTATTTTAAAAACACAAACATCTCGTCTTCAGGGCAATAGATTTGTTTTGCCGGAGTTTGGGCAGCTTTTTGGCAGAGTCGGTGCCAGTGTGACAAACTACGGGTTTCGTGTTGAAGCTGTATTGCACCCCAAGCCAACAATAGCAAAGGAGCTATCAGTAGGATAACGGATACTTTTGAGCGCCAATGTGCGGACGTATCTACTATGGTCAGCAATACAGGGATACACATCCAGCCCCAAACACGCTCCGGCGGGAGCACCTGTTGTACAGCCAGAAAACAAGTACTCAAAATCAGAAATCCTAATGCTAGGCGGTATTGGGCTGGGCGGCGCAGCCATTGGAACAAACAAAACAGGCATAGTAACCAACCTAGACCGTCGGCACTTAGATAATCCCATAGGCGTAAGTAATATGCAGGAAAAGCCACCAGCCATTGTTCGAGGCTATAGGGGCTGCTTACCCAGTGGTTTTGCCATAATACAGCGCCATTGAAAGCCACCACCGGAGCATAGACCAAGGCTGTGCCCACACCAACCCGAAGTCCCATCACCATCCATACTGAGAGCTGCTTACGTCGGTAGGCATCTGTTAAAGCCAATAGCCACAGTGCTAAACAAGGATATAACATCACCGGGATGACCCATAGGGCCAATAGATTGTAGAGTATCCAGCGGCGGCGGCGCTGGGGTTTGTGCCAATGGGCTTGTTGTAGATATGCCATCCAAAAAAATAACCAGGCCAACATATAGCCCCGCCCCAAAATCGCATACAACAACGGCGCTTGCAGGGCTTGCCAAAGCAACATAGCCAATAAAGCAGGCATCAGCTGCTGTCCAAAACGCCTGTAGGCATACCAAGCCAGCCCTAAGCTCAGCAGCTGGTTGGCTACCCAAGTAGGCAGACGCAATGACCATAGAAGGGGCAGGTACTGGCCACTGACTTGGTACAGTATGGCTGACAAGGTGCTATAAAGTAGATGGTTGTTGGGGCCGGGGTAATATACCGCGCTAACCAATACCCCGGGATGTACAAAATAGACGGCTGTAAAGGCTTCGTCGAGGAGGACAGGAAACTGTGCAATAGCTGCCAAGCGCCCTAGTCCCACCAGACCCCAAACCAACAAAAGACTGTTTTGATGAGATTGGGGGCTGTTGTACCAATGTGTGTGCAAAAGTCGTAATTCGGCTACCACTAAACGCCTATGGCCTGCCCACAGATGATAGAGATATGCGGCCAAACCCCTATAGTAGCTGATGAGGCCGAGGCCGACAAATCCCATAAACACGACAAATGCCAAGAAAGCTTGGGCTGACAGGTAGTCGCTTCGAAGGCGATCCAACACTTCGGGGCGCTTAAAGAAGCTAGCGATGGTCGCCGTAAACCCTTCATATCCAATATACCCTGTATATACCGATAGCCCCAAGCTGCTACAGCCGACCAAGAGCACCCCTAGCCGTAGGGTGGAGCGAATCAAGCTCTGCGGCTGCTTAAGCGCCATTGGGTAGCCCAAAGCATCAGCACCAAGATACTCAAAAAGTAGAGTATGTCGCGAGAGTCAATCAACCCGCGTCGCAATGACTGGTAATGGTAGTTCATTCCCCATTGACTGACATAATAAGAAAATGCACTGGTATCGTTGATATTGGCTAGCGAACCAAGACCATCAAACAAGAAAAAGCAAAAGAAAACAGCCAATACAAAGGCCACAATTTGGCTCTCTGTCAGAGAGGAAGCAAATAAGCCGATGGCCGTAAAAACCGCCCCTAGTAAGAGCAAACCCACATAAGAGCCGATTGTAGCCGCTGTGTCAATATTCCCAACAGGGTTGCCCAACTGCACCACACTGTAGTAGTAGAGCAAAGTAGGAGCCAAGGCCACACATACCAACAGCCAGCAGGCGAGGTACTTGCCCAAGATAATGTCCCAGTCACGCAATGGACGTGTCAATAGCAATTCTAAGGTACCGGTCTTGGCTTCTTCGGCAATGGAGCGCATCGTAATGGCCGGTACCAAGAACATAAATACATAAGGGCTAAGGCTGAAGAGCGTTTCCATATCGGCATAGCCGGCGTTGAAAATATTGGTTTCGGGGAATACCCACATAAAAAGACCGATACTTGTCAAGAACACCGCCATTACCAAATAGGCAATGAGCGAACTAAGGAAACTGACAAATTCTTTGCGTAAGATGGCTAACATAAGCGATTTGGATGGAGGGGGGCGGTGATTTTTGTAAAATAAATTATGATAATAAAAATAAGATTAGTTGTAATATAATTTAAGCTCATCATCGAGTTTGTCTGCCCACCATTCGAGGTCAGCAATACAGGTAGCCAGCTCGACATAGTCCATCCCACGGATGTCCCTTTCGTAGGTAGCATATACTTTTTGTGTTCCCTGCATGACAGTCAGCTTTACACCTAGGTTTACGTCGTTCATTTCCAGCAGGCGTATCAAAAATTGATTCAGTTGTAAGTCACTAACCTTTGGCAATGGAGCTAAAAAGGAGAATATACGGAGATATTCGCGGGTTTTGTCATTGCCTATGTCTACGGAGTGTACAAATACTTCGATGGTGGCAGAGCCGTGTTGCCAATGCCAAATTTTGCGTTCGGCATCGTAGGTTTCTTCTTTGGTCATACCGACAGATTCGACATAGTTCTGAATCATCGCATCTACCAGTTCAATACGAATTTCTTTGATACTTTTCATATGGTGGTTAGTTTAGGTGCTAAAATCATATAGTTGATGATTGGGGGCTGTATTTCAATGCCCTGTTGTTTGGCTTTGATGGCTATACTGCTCCCACTTATCCAGCACGGCTTTGAAGTCGTCGGGCAAATCGGTTTCAAAATACAGTTTTTTGCCATTGGTTGGGTGCTCAAAGCCCAAAGATTTGGCGTGGAGGGCTTGTCGGGGCATCAGGGCGAAGCAATTGTCTACAAACTGTTTGTATTTGCTAAAAGGAGTGCCTTTCAGGATTTTATCCCCCCCATAAGTAGCGTCAGCAAAGAGTGGATGCCCTATATGTTTGAAATGAGCGCGAATTTGGTGGGTACGTCCGGTTTCGAGGCGGCAGGCAACCAAGGTTACATAACCAAACCGCCGGAGCACTTCGTAGTGTGTGACGGCGTGTTTGCCTTCTCCTTCGGGGTAGACCTCAATCACGCGGCGGTCTCTGGGGCTGCGGCCTAGTGGGGCATTGATTGTCCCTTTGTCTTGGGCTACATCTCCCCACACCAAGGCATAATACGTACGCTCGATGCTATGGTCATAAAACTGCTTTCCAAGGTGTGTAAGTGCCCATTCGGTCTTACCCACTACCAGCAGGCCGGAGGTATCCTTATCAATGCGGTGCACAATCCCCGGGCGTCCATCGCCATTGGGTGGCAGATTACGGTAGCGGTGTGCCAAGGCATTGACCAACGTGCCCGTCCAGTTGGCATAAGCCGGGTGCACTACCATTCCCGCAGGCTTGTTGATAAGCAGCACCTCCTCATCCTCGTGTACTACTTCTAGTACGATGTCTTCAGGGATAATCTCATTATCGCGTGGGGGCTGTGGCAGCGCCACCACAATCTCATCCAACGGTTTGATACGGTAATTGGCCTTTATACCTTGTCCATTGACCTGTACAAAACCCAGTTTGATAGCAGCTTGCACCTTGTTGCGGGAGGCATTGGCTAGTTTTTCGGTTAAAAACTTGTCAATGCGTATCAATCCTTGACCCTTATCGGCGCGGATACGGTGATGCTCAAACAAGCCCTCGTGCTCCTCGTCGAGTGTGGCCACGCCGTCTACATCCAGCCATTCATCGGCAGCAGGTATATCCCTCGTATTGTTCATAATACAAAAATACAAAAAGCCGAATGATTAACGTATCTGGATTGGGTTTTTGTATAGAGCGGATACCTTGGGTGGGTTTTTAGAAGGATTTTATGCCAAGGCTTATTTGATTTTCTTGAGGGTGTTCAACATATACGGTTTAAGAGCTTGTCTAAATTTTCAGCGCGGCACTCAAAACAGTTGATTTTCGTATTATTACTAAACTAGGCAAAAAGCGCAGGCTTTATGCATAGTCCACGATTTTAATCGTGGGAGGGCTATGACGAATATTTTTAACGAACTAGCAGTCAAAAAGCAGTGTTTTGGTGTCGATGAAGATAATTTTAGACAAGTGCTAGGCTAATTTTGATTGGATATGGATGATACGTTAGCACAAGCCAAAGGCTCAGGTGGTCTGCCACGACGGAGTAGAGGGGTAGCGGTTTGTAAACAAGCCATTAATGCATTCGCCAAAATTTGTGCAAGCTTTACAGGAACGGCGTTTCCAAGCTGTCGCATAGCCTCAGACCAAACACCACTGATATGATAGTCATCAGAAAAAGTTTGCAACCTCTTGGCCTCCAATATGGTGAGATACCTGACATCGCCGGTTTCCCAGCGAATCATATTTTCCCCACCAGGAACACCATGGTTGCCAGCCTTGATGGTTTTGGACGGAAGGTCGATATAGCTGCCGGTATGTCCCGGATAAATTTTTGCCCCTGCTCTGAAGTAATGATCAGGGTGATAGTGAGGCGAGCTTTCAGGGCAAGGAAGATCAGAAATAGCCTCTCGGAGTGTTACCCACGGCTTTAGAGGGGGGGCAAATAGCCCATACTTGCGCTTGAGCCGTGTACCAACCATATGTATTTGGGCTTTAATACTTTCAGGGACGGGAGTCGATAGCCGATCCCAGTAATCTGTTTCAACATATTGTATCCACTTGAGCGCATCAACATCGTGTGTAGGAGTCGGGAACTGCCATTGGCAGGCCAAATCAGTCCTGATACCTACGATAAACACCCGTTCACGGATTTGTGGCACACCATAATCCGCCGCATTCATTAGTTGATAAGAGACGCTATATCCTAGCCCTTGATATGTATGAGGAGTCAATGCCAGTAATCTGGTATAATGTGATTGCCAAGGCTCATTTTTGATTATCTCAACTTCGGGGTAGGTAAGTTGTAACAGAATATAGTCAAGATAGGGCTTAAAGTTACTACGCAAAAGTCCTTTCACGTTCTCCAATACAAAGGCTTTGGGTGCTAGGGTACGGATTGCTTGGACTGCTGCCGGAAACATATCACGTGTATCTTGATAGCCCTGATGCTTCCCTCCTAACGAAAAAGGCTGGCAAGGAGGGCCGCCGGTGATTACGTCGACATCAGACAAGGTATTAAAATCAAAGTTGCGAACATCTCCCTCAAATATGGATGTTTGGGGGTAGTTGTATCGTAAAGTCTCACAAGCATCTTTTTGGTGCTCTACCATGGCACAGTGCTCAAAACCTGCTAAGGAAAACCCTGCGGCCAAACCACCAGCGCCAGAAAATAGCTCAAGATTTCGCATTGGTTTGGTTGAGAAATGTTCGAAAATAAGAGTTGATTTTATATAAAATTTCAGAATAATTCGATGATACACCTAAGCATTTTTCAGCCCAAGGCCTACTAGAGTGTAATACATCCCAATCAGATTTGGCTTGATTGTAGCGTCCTGAGTCAGGGTCGTGATTACCAAAACCATCAATAACAGCGTTCCAAAGCGGTTTTTGACTTTGAATGATGGCAGCCTCTACGGTGCTGATGAGATAACTTGTGCTGCCCTCCAAAATCATCAAACGACAATAGAAGTCCTCTGAGGACAAGCTCTGTACTTGGTTAATGCTTTTGAGATGCTCTTTGAGCCGTTGGTATAGTTCAAAAGAAGAAGTGGCTGAGATATTTGAAATTGGAATGCCTTGTCTCCAGCCTCTAGGAACGGCTTTACCAACATAAATAGCCCGACGAAAGGCGTGTTGATTTTCTTTACTGAGTGTTTGGTAAGGAGTAAATTCACCGGTATAGTACAACGCATATACCCTTGCTCCACTAAAACGCTCTAATGATGGCAAAGGGTAAGCCGGAGTACTGACAAAAAAAGCCAATGCTTCCTGAATAACAGTTTACAGTAGCTTGTTATGGTAGATATGTGCCTGTCGATTCAAAAGAGCGAGTATTTGATTTGCTTGTAAACAACACGTAAAAATATCGATTTTTGAACAAATACTGCCTGTTAAAGCAGCGTAGTTTTTGTGTATTAATAGCAACACACCCCGTACTTATAGCGCACGGGGTGTGGAGATGGAAAAGTCCAGATGTAAATACGCTTTAATTTTTCAACACCTTTACGAGGTAGCGCTCTTGGCCACACACAAACTCCAAAAACTGTATTCCGGCAGGCCAGCGGCTGATGTCGATGCGCTGCTCCCACTGATAGTCTAGCTTTTCGCCGGTTTGGAGCAAGGTTTTGGCTCCTGTCGGGCTGATGTGGTAGAGCCGGTATGCACCCTGGTCAGGCGTTTGCAGGCGCAGGGTCGTTTGGGTTTGCGCCGGATTGGGGTAGGCATCGGCGCTAGGCTCCACCCCTTCGGCAAGGCCGGTAACGGTGATGACCACTGCCGCAGAGGTAACCGAGCAGTTGCCCGTCGTAACAACGACAAAGTACGTTCCGGCGTTGGTAGGGCGGAAGCTGTCGAGGTTGGCTCCTTCAATCGCCTGCCCATTGCGGAACCATTGGTAGCGGGTAGCGCCCAAGATTGATGCTACCAGTAAATCGCCATCGCGGATGACACGTAATGGGGGAGCTTGGTTGAAAATGGCTATCAGCGGAATGCTGGCCGAGCGGATACAGTCTCCTGATGCCACGGTACAGGTATACTCTCCGTCTTGAGTGGCGTAATAATCCCGTTGGGTAGCCCCCGGAATCAGGACACCATTGCGTGCCCACTGGATGCTACCACGGGTAACATTGGTCGTCAGGCTGAGCAATACGCTTTTGTCCGTACAGATGCTGCGGTCGTTGTTGTCCTTGGTCAGCAACACGAGGATGTTACATACCGAACGCCCAAACGAAGGCTCACTATAGGGTGATTCTCCTCCTTCGTTAGCAGCCCGAATACGGTAGAAGTATAGCGTACGGGGCTGTAGACTCAGGTCTTGATAAGAGGTTTGATCACCATTGATTTGGGCGATTTCTACAAAATTATTAGTATCCAAAGCAGAGCGTTCTAGGCGGTAGTAGAGGTCCTCATTACCAAAATTACGCACCTCCTGAAAACTCCACGTAATGTTGAGCTCTTGTTCTGATACTTCATTAACACTCAGATTGGTAGGACGTGTGTTTGGGGGAGCCACCTCCGGATTGCGCAAGGTAAAGGCACGCACTACTTCGCTGGCCGGAGAACTGCCATTGGCATTGCGGGCACGAATACGGAAACGGTACAAACGGTTGGGACGCAAACCGGTAGCGCTGTAACTCGTGGTATTGGCGGGCAGTATGGCCACTTCCACAAAGCGCCCGTCGTTAGTCTCTATAGAGGCCATTTCTACACTAAATTGGGTCACATTGTTGGCTGTGTTGGTCCAGCTAAGGACCATTTGTGTCGAACTTGAAACTGTCAACACAGGGTTGACCGGTATTAAGGGAACATCTGCGGTAGTGGCTGCGGCAATGTTACTATAGTCAGAATCTCCACCACTGGTGTTAAAAGACACAATGCGATAATAATAAGTCACATTGGCAGAGAGGTTGGTATCGGTTGTGCGCGTAGCCCCACGGTTGAGGGTCTGTACTGCGGCAAAACCTTCATTAGGATTGGTAGAGCGCTCTAGGCGGAAGCCCTCTTCATCGAAGGAATTGTCTTGCCAAGTCAACAAAATAGAAGACAAAGACAGAGGCGCTGCCGTCAAGCCCGTGGGGCGGAAGGGCGGGGTAGACAAGGTCTGGACGGAACTTTCAGCACTCGGAGGAGACTCTCCTCCTTCATTAAAAGCACGAACCTGATACCGGTATATCACGCCGGGCTGTAAATTATTATCCTCAAAGATCAATTGATTGCTCAGTGTCGAACCAATTAGCTTAAAGTTATTCTCGGTTCCGTCAGGAGCTCTCAGGATACTGAAGCCTAAATGGGTTGCTCCGGCGTATGTCCAAGTTAGCCGCACGCGGGTAGCACTTAGTGCTGTGGCTACGAGACCCGTAGGAGAAGTGTTTGGTGCTGCACGAAAGGTGCGCGCTGTCGCAATGTTGCTAGGGCTAGAGTTGAGTGGGCCGTTCTGTGCCACGATGCGGTAGAAGTAGCTCGTGCCCGGAACGCCTGTATCGTCTAAGTAAAAAGTAGTATTGGCCGCCAGAGTAGCCACTGTGGTGTTGATATTTACACTATCCGTACCCCGTAAGACAGCAAAGTTGAGCTCATCCAATGAATTATCTTGCCAGAAAAGCTCTATCCCACTGCTCGTAGCTTGTGCTGTCAGGTTAGTAGGGGGCGCTAAAGTATTCGGGGGAAGGGCTGTAGGGGTATATGTTATCATATACTGCATCCCGGTAATATCACTGTAAGGAATAGTACCTGCAAAAATAAGGCATTCAGGTTGACCTCCCTCACAATCTAAAAACAACACCGGTGGGTCTGGAAAAGGAGTCCAAGTACCGTTGATATCGTTTGGAGGACGGTAGAATAGCCGGTAGTCCGATAGGTTGCCGCTAGGGAGAGGGTTTGCTCCATTTACCTTCAGGTTGAGGGCATTGATACTACTCAACGGTGGTATAGGCGACTCTCTATTGATTACCACCCAAGAGCGCGTGCCCAGCGCATTGGCAGGCGGGTTGGCGGTGTTGTCAAAGGCATAAACCGCGAAGGCATCCGTGCCGTCCGTAAATGGGAAGTCAGCTTTCAACCCCGCAAGAATTGTGAGTGCATCTGCTCCAAAGAAGACAGTACTATCACTCACAAACCCGGGCTGCGCTCCTACCGGAGCGGTAGACGGAATCAACGCTGCGCTGCCTTCTACATCTATGAAGGAGTCAGGAGTAAAGTCAGGAAAGTTCGCCTCAGGGGTAGAAAAATCTGTATAAAAAATCAAGTTACCATCACTTAAATCCGGCCTACCATAGATGAGTCGACCAAAGTCAGCCTCGTAGCTTTTGGCGCTGTTGTAAATCTTGAGTTCATCCATTTCTCCTTGAAAAAGACTTTCAGGTGGAATGTTCAAAACACCACCAAGTGTCAAAGATCCCGGATTCGGTAAGGATATTCCAAAGGCGGATTGGGATTGTCCTCCTGCCAATTTACCGTTGATAAAAATAAAGGCCTGTGAAGTCGTCAGATCGTTTTTTACTACCACCGCAATATGACTCCAAACATCCAAAGGAATGGGAAAATTGGAGGTCATATCGATGTCATTCGTCCCATCATTATAAATAAAAACAGTAATCTCATCGTTACTGGCCAACCCAATGCGGATATTTGCAGGATTGAACCCTGCCTGAAAAAGTAGCTGTCCAACCCCCCCTTGCGTCGGTTTTACCCAAAACATAATGGTGAAGTTACCTTCACTCAATCCTGAAGTGTAGTCTCCAGCAAATTGGACGATAGTGCTACCATCAAAAGAAATAGTATTACCACGACCTGCTTGGCCTGCACAAAGAAGTGGCTGAAGCCATAGTCCCAGGCAGAGGCCGTAGTACCAAAAGTGGGAGTTGAAAGGCAATTTATAGGTCAATTTCATAAGGCAAGAGGTTTTTCAAACATACTAAGGGCATTTTAATCAAATGATACGACAAAATTAAGCAAAATGTGTTCTGAGTAAGGTAGAGACTTTATCAATACGACAAATGAATTTACCGAGGAGGGCAAAATGCAAAAAATCGTCAGTAATGCGGGTAGCGGGGTACATTTTACCCAAATCCAAAAAAGTGTTCGAAATTTGTATATTGCAGCAATGCTTTCTGTCAAGAAGAGGCTAACGGAAGCATAGGGCTATGAGTAATTGCGGCGATGCGTTGAGAAGCATCCTTTCTGTGTATGATGACGGTATTGGTCGCGGGCTTTATCCTTGGCTATGTCGGCTGTGCCTTGGGTTTGGGATGTATTGCTTTTTGTTGGGGGCAGAGGCGCAGGCGCAGTCCAACCTGCGAGAGCGTGAAGTACCTTTTCAGACCGAGCCTTTTGTGCTGGACTCCCTGACGGCCATCCCGGCCACGTTGGAGGCCGAAGTATCTGGCTGGCGCTTAGACTACAATCCCCAAACGCGCCAAGCGCAGTGGCTTCCTCTTGACCCCAACAACCTTGTGCCGCCTCCCGCCACAGTACGGCTACGCTATCGGGTGCTGCCGGCGGCGCTGGATCAGCCCTTCAGTCTGCGCCAACTGCCCGACCCTAAGGACTCGATTGAGATTTTGGAAGCCCAACTCTTGCTCGAACAAAGCCAATTACAAGCCTTGGGCGGGGTAGAGCCTACAGCCCTTTTTGATGTACCCAACCTCCAAAAAAGCGGGGCAATCAGTAGGGGGATTCGCTTTGCCAACAATCAGAATGTCTTTGTCAATTCGACCCTCAACCTACAACTCGATGGCCAACTCACGCCCGACATCCGTGTGCGGGCTTCCATCACCGATCAAAATGTTCCCTTTGAGCCGGAGGGCAATACACAGTTTATCCAAGATTTTGACCGTATTTTTATCCAATTTGCCCACCGCAATGGCACGCTCAGCATTGGGGATATTGTGTTGCAAAATCCACGATACACCTACTTCTCACGCTATTACAAAAATGTGCAGGGAGCCCTGCTCGAAACCCAATACCAAGCCCTCAAGGGGCAGCAAACCCGCAGCGCGATTGGGGTGGCCATCCCCAAGGGCAAGTTTGCCTCTGTCGAAATCCCTCCGCTCGAAGGAGTGCAGGGGCCATACCGCATCCCGGGGGTAGCCGGAGAGTTATTTTTGCTTATTCTGGCCAACTCCGAAAAAGTGTTTCTTGATGGGCGACAGCTGCAACGGGGCTTCGACCTCGACTATGTCATCAACTACAACACTGCCGAGATTACCTTCAATCCGCATATCCTCATCACCCGGTTTTCGCGCTTGCGTATCGACTATGAGTACTCCGATCGCAACTATGGCCGCACTGCTACCACTGCCCGACACTCACAGACCTTTGGCGAGCAGCAACAGCATCAGGTGTGGGTCAATTTTTATCAAGAGGCCGACAATCCGCGCAACCCGCTTGGCTTTGAGTTGGGCGAGGCCGCAAGGCGTACCTTGGCCGAGGTGGAGCAAGGGCAGCGCCAAGCCCTCCTGCCGCTGGCCGACTCGGTTGGGTTTTCGCCCAACCGAGTATTGTACCGCCGGACAGACACGCTGGTCAATGGCATTGTATACGCCAATGTGTTTGTGTTTAGCACTGACCCTACGCAAGCTGTGTTTGAAGTGCCTTTTACCCAAGTAGGGCAGGGGCAGGGCAATTACGTACGCGCCCAAGGCACGGTCAATGGGCAGGTTTTTCGGTGGGTAGCCCCCCTCAACGGTATCCCACAGGGCGACTTTGAGGCGGTTCGTCCGGTAGCCCTGCCTGAGCGGCGGCAACTGACAGAGTTTGGGGCACATTGGCAGCTCAGCCCTTATGAGCGCCTGACGGGACAGGCCGCCTGGGCCAATTTTGACAACAACCTCTTCTCCCAAGCTGCCGAACAGCGCTGGGCTTTCAAGACAGGCTTGCTGAGTCAGGGCAGGGCGGTTGGGCGTTGGCTTCCGGGCTTTAGCTGGTATTTGGCCACCGACTATGAGTACAATGAAGAAAGCTTCACCCCCATCGACCGCTTCCGTAGTATCGAGTTTGAGCGCGATTGGTCGCCGAATCTGGCGGACTCGCTGCCCACCGCCGACCGTATTTTCAACCTCACCCTCGGCATCGAGCGTCGCCCGCAGGTACAGCCCACCCCTCGCGATGCGCTCGACTCCTTGGCAACCCCCACCCTGACCGACAGCCTCGGCCTCTGGGACGATGGGCTGGCCGAAGTGCAGCGCATCGCCGCCCGACAGGAGCAAATCGCCCAACCCTTGCTCTCCCAACAAAGCCCTCAGGGCGAGCGCTGGCTCTACCGCCTCAGCACCCGCGAGCGGGGGGGGCAAATCAGTGGCTGGCAACAAGAGGCCGACATCTACCAAACCGCCGGAGCCTGGGCTCTGCGAGCCAACTTCTGGCAGCTCGAAAACGAGCTGCCCACCCTGCGAGCCGATTGGCAGCGCCTGCTGGCCGACCTAAGCCGTAATACTGCCCTTGGGCGCATAGGTTATCGGTTTGAGTCTGACAAACACCGCTTTAGTGAGCGCAGCACGCAGGCCGTACTCAGCAGCCTGATGTATTTTGACTCCCACACAGCCTACTGGCAAAGCAGCCCCGAAGCCAAGCTTGTACAACTTCAACTCTCCTACACCTTTAGAGAAGACTACCTGCCCCTCGATGGGGAAATAGCCCCCTTTATCGGCTCCCACAATTTCAGCCTACAAAGTCGTTGGCTTTTTGCCCAAGAGCAGCAGCGCCTCCAAACAGTATTGACTTACCGCAGCCTGTTAGACCGCCAAAACACCGAGATGGAAGAGCCGCCCGCACTCAGTGCCCGCCTAGACTGGACGGCCAACTGGCTTCAACGCCTGCTCCGTACCGAGCTCAATTGGCAGACTGCCACTGGCAGGGAGCTAAGGCGTGAGTTTGTCTTTATCCCCGTTAACAATGGTGAGGGTACACATACTTGGCGCGACGACAACGGCGATGGCATCCAAGACCTCAATGAGTTTTACTTGGCCGTAAACCCCGACGAGCGCAACTTCATCAAAATCTTTTTGCCCACCAACGACTATGTGCAGTCTTTCAACACCCTGCTGTCTTTCAGGTTGAGCTGGGATGCCCCCCGGACCTGGCGCAAAGCACAGGGCTGGAAAGGACTGCTGGGCAGGTTTTCGCAGACCTTCTCCTGGACAGCCAACCAACGCATCAGCGAGGCCAATACCGCCGAGCGCCTCCTGCCCTTCTTGACCGAAAACGACAATCCCAACGTGCTGGCCAATCAAGCGGCCTTGCGCAGTTCTTTGTTTTTCAATCGCAGCAATCCTAGCTTTCGGATGGAGCTGGCCTGGCTCAACAGCCGTCAAAAGCAGCTACTCACCAATGGTTTCGAGGCTGCCGACACGCAAGAGTGGCGTTGGATTGTAAGCAAAAACCTCTTGGCAGCCAGCAACCTCAGTCTGACGGCCTTGCTGCGGGAGCGGGGCAATGCCTCCGATTTTTTGACGGCGCGCAACTTCCGCATCCAAACCCAAGAGCTCAGCCCCACTTGGGCTTGGCAGCCCTCTACTACTTTCCGCCTGACAGTAGGGTACGGCTTCACCCTTCGCCAAAGCCTCGCCACTGCCGAAACAAGCACCGAAAACGCCCGACAACAACAAGTGCTGGGAGAGCTGCGTTGGAACCGTCTCAACAAAATCAACCTCTTGGCCTCGCTCCGTTGGCTCGATATCCGCTACCAAGGCGAACTCAATACCCCCGCCAGCTATGAACTGCTCGAAGCCTTGCAGCCCGGTCAAAACTGGATTTGGAACCTCAACTGGAAACAAACCCTGCTCAACGGTCTCCAGCTCACCCTCAACTACGAAGGTCGACAGTCCCCCGACTTGCCCATCGTCCATATCGGCAGAGTACAGGTTACGGCGTTGTTTTGAGGGTAGGCAAAATATGGTGGAGCGTGTGGTGAAGCGCTAAAATCACGACGTAGAAATACCTAATTTCCAAAACTACCTCCCAAACGGGGGGTGTTTGGAGGGCCAAGCGTTTTTTAAGGCTTAAAGAATGATAATTTTTAACTTCAAATATACTATCTATTAAAATTTTTATACTTACTTTACAATTTTTTTAATTAAAATAACTATTTATTTAATTACTTAAGTGTTTTTATTGGCTACAAATATGTAATGGGTAAACTGCGGGCATCCTTTTTCAAAAACCTCAAACCGATACCTTCCCGATGAGCAATACTGCTACCATTCTTGTGTTAGAGGCGCAAAATGTCGGCTATTCGGCCAATAAAAAGACCATCTTGCGTAGTGTCAGTTTTACCCTAAAAAAAGGCAGGATTTATGCCTTGCTGGGACCTAATGGGGGGGGCGGGCAACACTACGCTCATCAAAGCGATTTTGGGGCTGCTGTCTTTGCAAGAGGGGCGGATGCGTTTCAAGTAAAATAGCAATCAGGAACATCTTTCTCATCCGTATTACCTATTTTTCCCAATCCAATCTTCGATATACTTTACAACATCTTCCCAACCAGGTTCGCTTGCAATATAATGTGACTTATTCGGAAACTCAAAATAATCAATTATAGATTCTTTGTGTGAATAGGCTAAATAGTTTTTATATATCAATGGTGGAGGCAGATCATTGTCCTTCTCACCTGATATAAACAGCATAGGAACGTGTGGTTTAGAAAAATCTATTGGAGAACATTCCTTTGCTGTACTTTTAGCAAGTTTTCTACTTTCAGGAACAAAATATTTTTCAATTTCTTTTTTAGCGGTTGAATCATCAATGGTATTAAAAAAGGTAAATTTCAACCATTTGTATTCATTCTTCGGTATGCATACAATGTCTCGTCTTCTAAATGGACTTACCATTCTAAAATTGGAACGAAAATATCGCCAATTGAAAACAGATACTTTAGGAGGATTGGCAGGTGCCAAAGCTATACCCAATGCGGCTTTATCTGCCTCGACCAATTTTTGCATTATCAGCCCACCGATGGAGTGACCTACAATAATTGGCTTTTCTGGTAGCGAATCTACGAATGCTGTCATATACTCTAAGACAGGCTTGAATGTTAAATACACTAATTTTGGGTCAATATTTTCGTGTAAGTATTGAGGAGTGCCAGCGTGATATGGGTAGGACGGAGCATAAACAGTATACCCCTTTTGTTCAAAATATGCTTTCCACTTTTCCCAGCTATGATTGTTTTGATACATTCCATGAATGAGGACAATTGTTTTGGTTTTTCCATTATTCACTTCACCTTGTGAATAAGCAATGCTTGTAATTGCAAATTGAAAAAAACAGATAATCAGAGCTTTAAACATTAACTTTTGCATCTTTTTTATTTTTAAGTGAATTAATTTATATGATGCAAAATTAAACTGCTACCAAAAGAGTACTCTTAACATTTGATAAGAATGATATTGATATATGTTAAGAAACAAAACTTCTGAGGCGGCTCAACGACTCAGGAGTAATTCCAAGAAAAGAAGCTAATAAATTTTGAGGTATTCGTTGAATAAAATGAGGCTTTTGATCAAGCAAATATTGATAACGTTGTTTGGCATCAAAACTTTGAAAAAACTTTACTCGCTTTTCCAATTCAATAAAATAATGTTGAATTATTTGTATTTTAAATGTATAAATTTTTCATCATTTATGTTAATATATCTAATGTCAAACTCAATAAGTTCAGCATCTTCAATTAATTGAATTGTTTCATTTGCCACACCCAAATTTGCAAGGCTATATATTGAACCTACAATTTCATTTTCAAAGTCGAACCAGCCAGAGTACTCTTTATCATTTTGATTATAAATATATCGAGCAATGCCTTTTTTTAATAACCAAAACTTAGTTGCCATTTTACCCTCCTTTTGTAAAATGAAATTTTTAGGATAATCTACTTCTTTGCCTTTATTTAAAAAGTCAGAGGGAAATTCTATATTCATTTTAATTTAAGTAATTTTATGAAATGACTGTTTGTTAATATTACGTTTAACGGCAATCTGTCCAAAAACCAACTCTTGCGAAGATAGCAAAAAGCCGAGAAAAATTCATGGCTTAGGGAATGAAATCTATACTCGGCAAAAACAGGGCTACTTACAGCCTCACAGACCTGCTGGAAGCACTCATTTCGCCCGACAATGTGGTGCGGTGCATAGACCTTTTTGTAGAAAGTTTAGACTTAGCTCCTTTGGCTAATTTTAAGCCACTTATAGGAAAGATATTTTGTACTTTTCAAAGTATTCGTACCCAATATGCGTCTCACTACGAGCTTGTATCGCCTTGGTACAGCGTATTTTAATGGGTTTTTAGACAGATTGACGGCTTTCGCTACTGGCTTATTTGGTATTTTTTATCCCACACCTGATCAAGTTTGTGCATTTTCTCAGCCTAGGCGGGCAGTTCACCCTTAGCGAGTATAACTTGTTTTCTTTAGGGCCCTTGGTAGAGCCGTACGACGATTACCGAAAAGTAGGGTATTGGGTACGCACTTTGTTATCCACTTTTACTTTTTTTGAGTTGCTATATTGGCTGTTGTTGACGCAGGGTTTACAGGTATACACCCAATGGCGTTTTGGCCATGCCCTCATGTGGGTGATGTTGGGCTATGGGCTTGGGCTTTGTGGTTGGGTAGGTTTTTGGATTTTTTTGAACCCCTGATGACCGTCAAATACCCAGTACGTTGTTGGGTCGATAATAAATATGAGTACTGCTATTGACAGGCACACCTACTGGCATTCCCCAAAACTCTAAGTATTTGAACCCCTTTTCTTGCAGTAAACGCCGGGCTTTGGCATAATGCGCTCGCTCGGCATTGTCCAAAATCAACACCCCATCATCGCTCAGCCACTGTAGTGCGGCGGCTACACAACGATTACGTAGCCGCCCGTCGATAATAATCAACTCAAAAGGCTGTGAGGGGTTTTCGGCGGCTTGTGTGTAGGCTTCCTTAGGCTCTAAGGGCTTGTGCAAGATCTTTGCGTTGTCTGGAAGCAGCGGAGTAAGGGCTTTTACCCAAGCACTATCGTGCTCAATGGCCAATACTGACCGAACCCGCTGTGCATACCAAAGGGTAGAGTTCCCAGCGCCATACTCCAACACACGAAAATCAGGACTGAGGCGGGGTTCTAAAAAGCGAATCGCGGCATAGCTATACCACGGCAAAGGATTGCCTTGGGCATCGATGGGTTGTTTGCGACAATAGCTCCTAAACCACCCATCTTCTTGAAGGCCGCTTTTGTAATACAAATGAAAAGCCGCTCCCAAAGGGCTGAGGCGCAAAAACCTGTTAAAAAAACCCATACCTCCCTAAATTAATACTGTTCTGAATAGGTTACCTTTGTTGTATCTACCAAATCAACAAGCCTGCTATCTATTACGATGTAGTAGATGTTTGGCGAATATACCTACGGATATACGCTATATTTTGTTTTTATATCAAATAGATTTATCTTTCTCTGCTATTCAGTGTATACACAGAGGTTTTCCTCTATTTTTTCAAACCCCAAACAACCTTTAAACAATGTCTACTATAGCAGAAATGTTTAGTCTTCAGGGCAAAGTAGCCCTCGTTACCGGAGCCAGCAAAGGCATAGGCGAGGCGATGGCCTACACCTTTGGCAAAGCCGGAGCGCAAGTAGTGGTTAGTAGCCGCAAGCAAGAGGCAGTAGAGGCTGTGGCCCGTAAATTCAAAAGTGTCGGCCTCAAACAAACAATTGGTATTGCCTGCAATGTGGGCAAGGCTGCCGAAATCGAAGCCTTGGTAAGCAAGACCATCGAGCACTTTGGCCGCATCGACATCATTGTTAACAACGCCGGCACCAACCCTGTCTACAGTCCAATGATGGAGATGGAAGAGAGTGCCTATGATAAAATTATGGATGTGAACCTAAAGGGTGCGTGGCTGCTGACCAAGGCTGCCCATCCACATCTCAAAGCCTCAGGGCAGGGCTGTGTCATCAACATTGCCAGCATCGAAGGGCTGTCACCCAGCCCCAACTTAGGGGCTTATAGCATCAGCAAGGCCGGAATGGTGATGCTGACTAAGGTGCTGGCACGAGAGCTGGGTGAAGACCACATCCGTGTCAATGCCATCTGCCCGGGCTATATCCGCACCA
The DNA here is from genome assembly GCF_000430505.1 of Eisenibacter elegans DSM 3317. Classification (NCBI taxonomy): domain Bacteria; kingdom Pseudomonadati; phylum Bacteroidota; class Cytophagia; order Cytophagales; family Microscillaceae; genus Eisenibacter; species Eisenibacter elegans. The sequence goes on from NZ_AUMD01000021.1 coordinate 58,361, forward strand.
AACTGAGCGAGATGGTCTGGCAAGACAAAGCCCTGCTCCGGGAAGTGATGCACAAACAATGTATGAACTACGAAGCCAACCCCGAAGACCTCTCCGGCCTAGCTCTGATGTTGGCCGCCGGTACGGGCAAATTCCTCACTGGTGCTATTATCACCGCCGACGGAGGATACACGGTCTGAAAACATCCGTGGCGAAAATCAGCCACTACTACACGGATAAAACCCAGCCATTCGTGCGTCCGTGGTGGAAAACAAAAGCGTCGACCAAAAAAGTACAGTTCAACTACTTTTCTAACACCACCTCTGTGTGTGAGGCGATGTTTTGTGATTCCGATGGGGCTGGTTTTTCCGCAACGGAGCTGGGTTTACGCCCGGCGCGACTCATCCAGAGTACTCCTGTGATGATGACGACAGCTCCCAGCCCTTGTACGGCGTTGATAGTTTCGCCTAAGATGCTATAGGCCATCAACAGAGTGGCGATAGGGCCTAAGGTAGCGGCGATGGAGGCATTATCAGCGCCGAGACGCTTGATACCCGACGAAAAGAGCAAGGCCGGAACTACCGTAGCCCCCACCGCAATACCTACGCTCAGGGCATAGACCTGCCAAGGGTAGGCCCAGAGCTGCGCTAAGGGTAGGGCGCAGAGGTAGTGTAAGAAGGTAGTCAGCCCTGCGCCCATCAGGGCGATGGCCGTAAAAAGCGCCGAACCAAAGCGCGGCACCAGTTGCTCGCTGCCTACAAGGTAAGCGGCATAAGTCAACGCCGAGCAGAGCACATAAGCCACTCCCCACCAGAAATAAGGTTGCGGTGCGGCGTTGCCCTGTCCTGCAAAGACCAAACCCATGCCGAGGTAGGTGAGCGCCACTGCTCCAATCTGCACTATGGAGATTTTCTTGCGCAGCCACAAGGCTGACAACAGCAGTACAAAGGTGGGGTAGGTAAACAAAATCAGCCGCTCCATCGAAGCCGAGATATATTGTAGGCCGATAAAGTCCAGCATACTGGCCAAATAGTAGCCCACTACGCCCAAAACTACGGCGGCCAGCCATTCCTTGCGGTTGGGGGCAAGTACCGCCGCAGGAGGCTTGCTCTGCCAAGCAATAAAAGCAAAAAATGGAAAAGCCATCAACATCCGCAAGGTAACCAAGCTTAGGCCATCGATGCCATAAGGATAGGCCAATTTTACAAAAATACCCTTGGTCGAAAAGCCCACTGCCGCCACCAAGATCATCAATACGCCACTCAGTTTGTTGCTCATAAGTCTTGTATGTGCGCCCAAAAACGTATATTTGCCACACTTGGCGCAACCGACTGCAAAGGTAGTCAAAGTAATGTGAAGACCGCTTATAGCGTCTTTCAATTCCTTACGCCCACCCCTCACTGCATACTTCATAACCAAGACCCTACCCGTGAAAGCACTCTTAAATCGACTTTTTAACCACGAAACCCTCACCAAAGCCGAAGCTGCCGAGGTACTTACCCATATTGCTCAAGGGGCTTACAATCCGGCGCAGATAGCCTCTTTCATCACTGTATACTTGATGCGCAGCATCACCGTCGAAGAGCTAGACGGCTTTCGTGAGGCCATGCTGGCGCTTTGTGTCCCTGCTCCTTTGAGCGATTACCGCCCCATAGACCTCTGTGGCACCGGAGGCGATGGTAAGGACACCTTCAATATCTCTACCCTCGCTTCGTTTGTAGTAGCAGCCAGCGGGGTCGCCGTGGCCAAGCACGGCAACTACGGCGTGTCGTCTATCTCCGGCTCTTCAACTGTGTTGGAGTATTTTGGGGTAAAGTTTAGCAACGATGCCGACCAGCTCCGCCGCCAGATGGATGCTACCGGGCTTTGCTTCTTACACGCACCACTGTTTCATCCGGCGCTCAAAAACGTAGGGCCTATCCGTAAGGAACTGGGTATCAAGACTTTTTTCAATATGCTGGGGCCTATGGTCAATCCAGCAGCGCCACCCTACCAACTCGTGGGTGTGTTTAGCGCAGAGTTGGCACGGCTCTATGCCTACCTCTACCAACAGACCAACAAACGCTTCAGTATCTTGCACTCCCTTGATGGTTACGACGAAATATCACTCACAGGCGCTTTCAAATGGTTAAGTAATGAAGGGGAGCGCATCCTCGAACCCGATGCCTTGGGGATGCCCCAATACCGACCTGAAGACCTCTTTGGCGGGGCTACCGTAGCCGATGCGGCAGCCATCTTCGCCCAAGTATTGCAAGGCCAAGGTACAGCTGCCCAAACAGATGCCGTGGTAGCCAATGCAGGGATGGCCATCCACTGTGCCCGCCCTGACACCTCCTTGTTGGATTGCCTCACGCAGGCGCGTGAAAGCCTCCTCAGTGGGCAAGCTCTGCAAACCTTTGAGCGATTTGTGGCCTTGGCTTCCTGATGTAGGGGGCTGGTAGGGCATATTTGTAAATCAGCTGTTCGTCAGATGAGACCTTACTTGATACAACCCATATCAGTTTGTAAACTATGGTTTTCACACCGCAATACCCCCTGACCCAAGGCTGTAGTTGTTATGCTCCCTGTACTTTTTTTGAAAACCTTTTTGGACTTTGTGCGAAGCAGAGTGGCGAGCTAAGGGCAAGCCATAAAATTATGCTATCTTTGCAACATTATTAGGAACAACATTTTATGCAGCCTCCCATTCTCCCCAAAGATTTTATTTATGGCATTCACGCAATCGAAGAGTGCCTTTTAGCCGACCAACAAATCGACAAGCTCTGGATACAGCAGGAGCTGAGTCAATCAGAGGCTGTGCGTGCCTTGGTACAGCAAGCACGCCAACGGCATATTCCTATTCATAAGTTGCCCCTAGCCAAGCTCAACCAGATTACCCGCAAAAACCATCAGGGAGTCATTGCTTTTCTGTCGCCTATTCGATTTGTTAATCTCCATCAGGTAATTCAGGCTACTTATGAGCGCGGCGATGTACCTTTTGTCCTTATCTTAGATCGCCTGACGGATGTGCGCAACTTTGGGGCGATTGCCCGTACTGCGGAGACCTCTGGGGTACATGCCATCGTCATCCCCAACAGAACAACCGCTCGCATTGGCAATGATGCTATGAAAACTTCTTCTGGGGCGCTTGGTTATATGCCGGTATGCCGCGAAGGAAACCTCGCACATACGGTTGCCTTTCTACAAAACTCAGGTTTGAAGGTAGTTGCCTGTACTGAAAAAACCGATACCCTGATGTACCAACACCAATACCAAGGCCCTACGGCGCTGGTGATTGGTTCAGAAGAAGATGGGATTTCAGAAGAAATTTTGGCATTGGTAGATGCCAAAGCCAAGATACCGATGTTTGGGCAGATAGGCTCCCTCAATGCCGCAGTTTCTGCCGGAATTTTGATGTATGAAGTGGTGCGCCAAAGGCTGCAACCACCCGCCAACTTCTAAACCCTAGAACCCCACAACCATGCGCCTCGTTTGCTTGTCAGATACTCATGGAAAACACGCACAAGTTACTGTGCCCGAAGGGGATATACTCATCCACGCAGGGGATTTCACGCGCAAAGGTAAATTGGAAGAAGTACAGGATTTCAATCAGTGGTTGATGGGTTTGCCTCATAGGCACAAAATAGTGGTCGCTGGCAATCACGATCATTGCTTTGAGCGCCAACCAGAACAAGCGCGGGCACTTCTGACAGCGGCACACTATCTCGAAGACGAGGCGCTTGTTTTGGAAGGGTTTCATTTTTGGGGTTCGCCGGTTACCCCTACATTTTTTAATCTGGCATTCAACCAAAAAAGAGGGGATGAGATTGGCCAAACTTGGGCGCAAATACCCACAAACACAGAGGTGCTCATTACCCATGGCCCTCCAATGGGCATCTTAGACCGTACTTTCTTGGGCAAGCACGTAGGCTGCGAAATGCTTCAAGCGCGCTTGGAGGTTCTTGGGCAATTACGTCTACACGTTTTTGGGCACATACACGAAGCCCAAGGGAAACGCCAAAAAGGCAGTTGTACCTTTGCCAATGTAGCTGTATTGGGTGCGCTATATAGGGTGGTACATCAGGCGCAAGTCTTTGATTTGTAGCCATACTGGAAATGTGTGGCTTTCTGGCAATCTACTAGCAGATTTCAAGGGTTTTCTTATCTTTGCGTGTCTTCATTCAGTAGAGGTGTACATCTTGTACCCAAGTTTCAATTAAAATTTTACCAATGAGATTACGCTTTCTCACCAGTATCGTCCCTTGTATTTTGTTAACCTTTCTCTTGCAGTCTTGTATGGTAGACCTGCCGATATTCAATACCGGCAATACCAACACAGGGAGCGGCCGTACTACTACCAGCGGCCAACGCTCGGGGGCTGTGCTCAAAGGGGAAGCATCATACTATGCCGACCGGTTCCAGGGCAAGCAAACTGCTAGCGGGGCGCGTTATGATAAAAATAAATTGACAGCAGCTCATAAAACTTTGGCCTTTGGTACGAAAGTGCGCGTCCGAAATTTGAAAAATAACCAACAAGTAACAGTGGTTATCAATGACCGTTTGCCGAGTACTTCCAAGCGAGAAATTGACCTTTCTTACAAGGCCGCCAGTACTATCGGAATGATTCGCGATGGGGTAGTGCCTGTCGAGATTACTATACTTCCCTAACCCCAACCCTATTTTTTGTAATGAATCTAGCAACAGCCCTCGTAACCGGCGCTGCCGGAGGTATTGGCTTTGAGTTGGCCAAGCTACTCTGTCTCGACGGCCATACAGTCATCTTGGTAGACATTGACGCTGGGCGCTTGGCTGCCGCTCAAGAGGCGCTCACACCTTTGGCCAAAGCGCCTCTCCATACTATTGCTCAAGACCTTACTGAGGCTCAGGCTGCCCAGCGTATTTATGAAACCCTAGAAGCTCAGGGCTTACAAGTTGATATACTAATCAACAATGCAGGGTTGGGAGATTTTGGTTTTTTTGCCGAAGCCCATTGGCCCAAACAAGAAACCATTATCAAGCTTAATATCTTGGCGCTGACTCACCTGACCCACCTGCTCATCCCGGGAATGATAGCCCGAAAACAAGGCCGAATAATGAATGTGGCCTCTATGGCAGCGTTTCAGCCTAGCCCTTTGATGTCTATCTACTTTGCCAGCAAGGCATTTGTGTTATCGTTTTCGGAGGCTTTGTCGAGCGAGCTTCGCCCCCACGGCATCAGTGTAACCGTGCTCTGTCCGGGAACTACCCGTACGGGCTTTCAGGCTGCTGTAGGAGCCGGAACCCCCGAGATGTCGGACAAGAAGTGGGCCTATGCCTCTGCCGAAGAGGTAGCGCTATACGGCTACCGCGCCATGATGCGAGGAACTACCATCGCCATACACGGCACAGTCAACAAGCTTTTGGTGTTTTTACAGCGTTTATTGCCGCGTAAAGTGGTGGTCAAAATGGTACGAAGAGGCCAAGAACGTAATCGCCGTGCTTTGGTACGAGCCCAACAGGCAAAAGCCTAGTAGGAGCTAGGCATTGTCTTGCTCCAAGTTGAGTGTTTGTTCAAAATCGACTATACGCGCACTCTCCTCCAGCGATATTTTCTTACCGGCTTTAAAACCAATGATGAGCACATCATCCGTCTGCTTGATATCACCCTGCCATTCCCGTAGGGTTTTTTCTAGTATCTTGGCCTGTTCATCAAAATCATACTGATGGATTTCGAGTAGGAGCTCGCGCAGGCGGCGGCTGCCAAATTTTTTGCTGCGGCTGCCTACTTGCCCAAATTGATCCTGGAATCCATCAGAAAAAATGTAGAAGCTCGTAGGCTCAGAGAGCTGGATGGTGTGTAGGTCGAAGCTGTCTTTTTGGACATAGTTGTTGAAGCCCCCAATAATGATTGGGTCGCCCTTGATATGGTGCAGCTCATTGTTTTGGATATATACCAAGGGGTGCGAGGCACCGGCATACTGAATTTTGGGCAGACCCAGCAGGCTGTAATACTCTACTGGGTAGGTATCGATAGTACAGATGGCGATATCCATGCCATCTTGGTTGCCGGTATGCTCTTGTGACAATACCCGCTGGACGCTCGTCCGGAGCTCGTTCAAAATCTTATCCGGCTCGGTAATGTTGCGTATGTTGACCAATTCATGTAGAATATCATTGCCGATAAGGCTCATAAACGCACCCGGGATACCGTGTCCGGTACAATCTACTGCTGCCAACACTACTTTGTATTTCTTCTGAGCAAACCAATAAAAATCGCCGCTGACAATATCGCGGGGTTGGAAAAACACAAAGGAGTTGGGTAGATGTGCCTGAATGTCTTCAAGCCTGGGCAATATCGCATTTTGGATGCGTTTGGCATACTTGATACTGTCTACAATATGGACATTTTGCTCCTCTACAATCAGGTTTTTTTCTTGCACTTTTTGCGCTACCAATGTGAGTTCTTGGTTGGCATATTGAAGCTTGTCATATGCTTCATTGATTTCGGCAGTGCGTTGGCGCACGGTCTCTTCCAAGGTTTGATTGCGCAGGCGTAGCTCACGGCTAATTTCATCAATGATTTGAAAAGCATCTGAAAATCGCCTAGCCAAAACAAACGATTGGATAAAGAAAAATACCAACAAGGCAGTCCAAAAAATCCACACTGATACATAGTAGGGGGCATATACTACGGTGATGAAATCAATCACATAGGCCGAAATCAGCACTCCCAGGCCGAGGGTTGTCAGGCCGGCATAGGGGCGCTTGAAGTACCAAGCCCTACCCGAAAGCCAAAAAACATATACAAACCCTCCCAGCAAAAACCATTGGAAATACAAAAATAGCAGGGATGAATGGCGTGTGGGCAATAGGATGGAGGCGGCAATCATCAAAACCACAGCTACCAACACGACCTTGGCCATCCACAGCTTGGCCTCAAAGGCAAACAGCTCATGTAAGTACAACAACCCTAGATAAAAGGCCAAGCTAAAGCTGATGACCCTCAGGCTGTGTGCCGCTTCCCAAGACAACAAGGGAACAAACTCTAATAAGAGGCTCTCGCCCAAAAGCGAAAGTTGGATACCGATAGACAGACAAAGCAGGCCATAGTGCAGTGCTTGGCGCTCTATGCGGCGTTGGCTGTAGAGAATCAGGTGGTAGATACCCATGACCAAGACCGTTGTCAAAAAAAACATTTCTACCAACTGGCGTGCCCTGCGATTTTTGTCCACTACTTGGTATTCGCCTACCCAAACAGGGCGGCGGCTGCCACTAAAATAGTAATGATGGTTGGAGTATTGCAAACAAAAATCCAAGGTATCGGCACGGGGTAATAGTAGCATCTGAGGAATGCTGAATGTCGGTACTTCTGTTGCCATATCAGTAGCAGCGTGGCCTGAGCTATGCAAAAGTTTCCCGTTGACATAGAGCCGATAGCCCCCTTGGAGATAGGGTAGGCTCAGCGCATAGGCTTCGGCTTGGTGTTTGGGCAAGATAACGCGCAAATGAAAAGTCCCCCAACGGACTCCTTGTGGTAAGCGGCCAAAACGCACAATTTTGCGTCGGTCATTGGTAGAAGCATAGGTGGTATCGAAGCGCTCAGCTACGAAGCTCCATTGGGTATTGAGGTTGGCTGCGCCTTCCGAAAGTTGGTATGCACCCGGAGGAGTATCTTTAAATTGCCCAAAGAGCATCAGCGGCATAAAGCTCCAACAAGACAAGCTAATCAGTATCAGATAATGGTAGTAGAGCCTCATGGTAGCGGTGATTTTAGCATCAAGATAGTCAGGAGACTGTTATTTCGAAGCTCGAAATGTGATACAAGCTTCAAAATAACAGCACACCGATGGTGTAGCACGCAATATAAAGCATATTCCGTTAAAATAAAAAAACTTAATTATGTAAGGTTTTTGAGTGATTCGAACAAATCCCACACCCTGTTGGTGCTAGCAAAACACCAGCAGACAAATCAACTTGATATAACCGGCTTTGGGGCTACAGTGCAGGCCGTAGCTAAGGGCTAAAAATCAGGGCAGGGGTTGCCTTTGCGTACTTTGGGTTTGACTCCTCGGCGCTCAGCACTAGGGATATTCCACACCAGTGACAGCTCGTGAGTGCCACCAGTTGCGGGACTGAGGCGCGAGATGGTCAGGTCATAACTATAACCTAACGCCAGTCCGCCAACACGCATTCCCACCAAGCCGACCAAGGCATCTTGGTTCAGCAGCGTGCCCTCGGGTGCTTTGAAGAGCAAACCTCGATACCATAGCCCAAACACAATAGGGCTGTAGGTATAGTAGAGGCCAAGGTCGAGCTGGTCAAATGCTCCTTGGTGTTTGTAGAGTAGCGTAGGGGTAAGGCTGATTTCTTTATAGCCAGGGCGGTATTTGTCGCGCCAGTTGGCAGCCTTTTCAAATACAATTTTGCGACCTACTTGTAAGGTGTAGCGAATTGGCAGGCGGTTTTGTCCTGCGCCGATAGTTTGGTTGGGGCGGGTAAGGTTATGGGCCGAAAGGCCTATCCAGAAATACTCATCATAGACCAGCCCGCCAGCGGCAAGGTTGAAATAGCCCAAGTTGCCGTCGGGTAGGGCTTCGGCAGTAGGGTTGGCGAAATTTTGCTGATTGGCTACAAACTGATCCCCAAAGAGCAACCCGGCAAAACTGCTAGAGCGCAACACATAACTTCCTTGCATCCCGAAGCGCGCCGTCCACCGGTCGCTCATGGCCAACTCATAAGCATATTGTATCCCAATATCAGTAGATTGTACCCCGCCGCTGGCGGCGGTCATGTCTTGTGTGATGAGCAGCCCAATGCCGCTGTTGATACGCTCTAAAAACACATCTACCCCACCCGAATAAGTAACAAAATTGGTTTCGAGGTTAGTCCACTGGTTGCGATAGTTTAGCCCCAAGCGAGTCTGATGAGTAGAACCTGCAAATGCCGGATTGGTAAAAAGAGGTGCTGCGTAATATTGTGAAAACTGCGGATCTTGGGCCTGCAAACCCTTAGGGATGAGCAGTATATTCCCCCAAATACAGGCTACTACAACAAGGAATCGGCGGAAATCAGTGTGCATAAGTTGGAAAGATTTATACCAAGGTTTATTTGATTTGTAGAAAATCAATTTCCCAAACTAATTTCCATTCAGTACAAGGGCTTGGGGTATACCACCACAAACCTAGGTTTGGGAGATTATGTTGACAATCTTTTAGTATCCTGCGGCATTCTATACAAAGGCCACTTCCTTGACCCCAAAGGTTTGTATAGCTCCTTCGCGCTCAATCTGCAAGCGCCCATAAGCATCTACCCCGATGATAGTCCCTTCCCATACAACATCGGTACGGAAAAGATGTTTTTGCTCCCTTCGATACAATAGGCTCAAGTAGCGCTCCCTTTGTTGGCTCGCCGCCCCTGCCTGTAGCAAAAGATATTGTTGTTCGATAGCTTTGAGGAGACGCTCCAATACTTCTTCAGTATAGGCTTGCTGACCGCTGAGCTGCTTGATAGAACCCGCATGGGGTGCTGTCGCAAAATTGGTCTGATTGACATTAAGCCCTATACCCACAATACACTGCTCAATACGGCTACCCTTCAAGCTGTTTTCAATCAACAGTCCGCACAGTTTTTGTTCCTCTACGTACAAATCATTAGGCCATTTGATATAACAAACCATTTGGGGCAAGTACTGTTGTAATACTTCTTGTAGGGCTAACGAAACAGCAATGCTGAGCTGGAATTGACTGGAGGCCTCCAAAAACTTGGGTTTCAATAAGATAGAGAAAGTCAGGTTTTGATATGGAGCCGATTCCCACCCATTACCTTGCTGGCCTCGGCCTGCTGTTTGTACAGGGGTAACGACCAAAGTCCCTTCGGGTAGGTCGGATTGGGAAGCCAACTGGCGGAGTGTACTGCTGGTTGACTGACACTCTGGCAGGACAAATCGGCGCTTCCCTACAAATAATGTGTCAAATGAGCCGTTGTTCAAAGAATTTTTGTAGTTTTACCCTCAAATTTAACGATAAAGAATGAAACAAACCAAATTGGCAACAAATTCGAAGGAAATAGGGATGTTGGCTGCACAAGGGATGCAGGAGAAAAAGGGCAAAAATATTTTACTCTTAGACCTCACGCAGGTACATCAAGCGGTTGCCGACTATTTTGTGATTTGTTCGGGTGGCACACACAACCAAGTCGATGCCATTGCTGATTCGGTAGAAGATGCTATCTATAAAGCTACCGGAGAGCACCCTTGGCGCAAAGAAGGCCGCCAAAATGGCGAATGGATTATCATCGACTATTCTAACGTGGTGGTACATGTGTTCCGAAGCGACCGCCGCGCTTTCTATGCCTTAGAAGACCTTTGGGGTGACGCTCGCATCACAGCCATCGAGTCAGAAAAAGACTAAACCGAACAAACCCGACCTCGAATTTGTTTTGAATACTCTAACGACCTGTATTAGCATAAAATGAGCAATAATAAGAAAAAACTACCCGTTCCCCCACCGCGTGGAGGGGGCTACCAGCTTTGGATTATCGTAAGCATTGTCGTAGTCATTATCGGGGTTACCTACTTTAGTAAAAGTGGAGCAGCCGTAGAAATTACAGAGCGCGAATTTCACAAGATGTTGGCCACTGAGAAAATCCAAGAGGTGGTCGTCTACAACCGCGAAGAAGTAGAGGTTACACTCAAGCCGGCTGCCCTGCCCGAATACGAATCGCGCCTTACGATGCAGCGCTCGCCTTTCCCCACAGAGCGAGGTCCACATTTCAAGTTCCGGATTATTTCCCCAGATAATTTCTCTGACCGCTTCGTAAAAGTACAGGCTGAGGCCGGAATCCCCGAAGACAAACGCATTGGCTTCCGCTCCGAACGCCGCTCTGATATCGGGCTACAACTGCTCAACTGGGCATTGTTGATTTCGATGATTGTTGTAGTCTGGATTATTATGCGCCGGATGTCAGGTGCAGGTGGACCCGGAGGGCAGATTTTCAACATCGGCAAATCTCGGGCAACACTTTTTGATGCCGAAAACCGCGTCAAAATCACTTTCAATGATGTCGCCGGGTTGGATGAGGCCAAGGAAGAGGTTCAAGAAGTAGTAGACTTTTTGCGTAGCCCCGAAAAATACCGCGACCTAGGGGGCAAAATCCCCAAAGGGGTACTCCTTGTAGGCCCTCCGGGCACAGGCAAAACCCTATTGGCCAAGGCTGTAGCCGGCGAAGCCAATGTCCCTTTCTTTTCGCTCTCAGGCTCTGACTTTGTGGAGATGTTTGTAGGAGTGGGTGCGGCTCGCGTCAGAGACTTGTTCAAACAAGCCAAAGAGAAAGCGCCTTGTATTGTATTCATCGATGAGATTGATGCCATCGGGCGATCTCGTGGGCGTGGCGCAATGCCCGGTGCCAATGATGAGCGCGAAAATACACTCAACTCTCTCTTGGTAGAAATGGATGGATTCTCGACCGACACCGGCGTAATCATCCTAGCAGCTACCAACCGCCCTGATGTACTCGACTCTGCCCTGATGCGTCCAGGACGCTTCGACCGCCAAATCAGCATTGATAAGCCCGATATCGTAGGACGCGAGGCCATCTTCAAGGTACACCTCAAGCCTTTGCGTAAGTCCGAAGGCGTAGATGCTAAGAAATTAGCTGCCCAAACCCCTGGGTTTGCCGGTGCCGAAATCGCCAACGTATGTAACGAGGCTGCCCTCATAGCCGCCCGACGCGACAAAAAGGCCATCGATATGCAAGATTTCCAAGATGCCATCGACCGTGTGATTGGAGGATTGGAGAAGAAGAACAAGCTCATCTTGCCCGAAGAGAAACGTACCGTAGCCTATCACGAGGCAGGCCACGCTGTCGCCGGATGGTTCTTAGAACACGCAGACCCCTTGGTCAAGGTCAGTATTGTACCCCGTGGGGTAGCCGCCTTGGGATATGCCCAATACCTCCCCCGCGAGCAGTTCCTCTATACCACAGAGCAACTCTTGGACGAAATGTGTATGACTCTTGGCGGACGCGCTGCCGAAGACATTGTGTTTGGGAAAATCTCCACCGGTGCACTCAGCGACTTGGAGCGCATTACCAAAATGGCCTATAGTATGGTCTCTATCTATGGAATGAACGATAAGATAGGCAATGTGTCGTTTTATGACTCCAAACAATCGGACTACTCGTTCAACAAACCATACTCTGATGCGACGGCTCAAACCATCGACGAAGAGGTACGCAAATTGATAGATACGGCCTATGAGCGCACTAAGGCGCTCCTGACCCAGCACCGCGAGGCGCTCGAAAAGGTAGCTCAAGAGCTGCTCTCCAAGGAGATACTATTCCAAACAGATTTGGAAAACCTCATTGGCAAACGCCCCTTTGACCGCCAGACTACCTATCAGGCTTACACCAATGCGGCTAGCCCTGAGGCCGAAGCCGCTGCGCCTGCTAACGAAGTTACGGCCACACAGGAAGCCCCCTCAGACAACGAAAACGCTGCCTGATGAGCCAAAATAGTCGCGAACAGATATTGCGCAATATCCAACAAGCGCTACAGAAACCAACCGAGAAGCCGATGCCTAAGCCCGACTTCTCGGCTTCGGTATATATCCCCCCTGTGTCGCCGTATTTGGATGTCGCTTTTGCCGAAAATTTTAAGAAGAACAAAAGCACTTTCTTCTTTTGTCAAAGCATCGAAGAAGCCCTGCTGACACTCAAACGCTACTTGCAAGAAAAGGCTTATGAACACGTGTTTGTATGGGAAGAATATTTGCAAAAACTGATGGATGTGGCACAATTGCCCTACCAAAAAGACGAAGCGCTGCTATTGCAGTCTGAAGTAAGCATCACACTTTGCGAAGCCCTAGCCGCCCGCACAGGCAGCATCTTGGTCTCCTCTCGCCAGCAGGCAGGGCGGCGGCTGAGTATCTATCCTCCGGCACATATTGTGGTGGCGTTTACTTCCCAAATCCAACCCGACCTCAAAGAAGCGCTGACCTTCGTACAGGAACAATATACTCCCAACTTCCCCTCGATGCTTTCGGTCATCAGTGGGCCCAGCCAAACGGCAGACATTGAAAAAACCTTGGTATTGGGCGCACACGGCCCCAAAGAACTGACACTCTTTCTCATTGATGAGTCCTGATATCTCGCTCCAATCTTTTTTAGCGCCGCATTTTCCGAAGATGAATACCGGAAAGCGGCTTTTTTTTGCCTCTGACTTCCACTTGGGCGCACCTAATGCGGATAAAAGCCGCCGCCGCGAGTTGGATATTATCGATTGGTTGGAGCAAATCCGCCCCGAAGCTGCTGCTATTGTGTTGGTGGGAGATATTTTTGATTTTTGGTACGAATACCGCCACGTTATCCCTAAAGGCTTTGTGCGCTTCCAAGGGAAACTGGCCGAGTTGAGTGATGCCGGAATCCCCATCGCTTTTTTTACTGGCAACCACGATATGTGGATGCAACGCTACTTCTGGGAGGAACTGGGCATACCCGTTTATCGTCAGCCACAAAGCCTCCATATCGCCAACCAAAAACTATACATCGGCCACGGCGACGGCTTAGGGCCGGGCGACTATACCTACAAGTTGCTCAAAAGGGTATTTGAAAACCGATTGGCACGATGGCTCTTTTCGCGGCTTGTACATCCCGACTGGGGAGTGGGCTTGGCCCTCTTTTGGTCGAGAAGCAGCCGCGCCCGAAATCAGAAAAAAGGAGAAGAGCAATTTATGGGCGAAAAAGAATGGCTCTGGCAGTATTGCCGCAGCTTAGAACAAACCAACCCCCACGATTGGTACATCTTCGGGCATCGGCACTTGCCCCTTGACTTGCCCGTAGGCACACAAAGCCGCTATATCAACTTGGGCGAATGGCTGCACCATTATACCTATGCTAGCTATGACGGCCAACAAGTACATTTGCAGACTTTTGAACCCGTGTCAGTAGCCTCTTAAATCTCTGAAAATCAGTGATATTTTACTTGGAAAGTAGATGCGCTCAAAACCATTGAGCCTCAAGAAAATCAAATCCAGCAAACCCGCCAATCAGGTAAATCTTGGGATATCATACTTTTTTTGACCGCTCGCTCAAAAAGTACAGCCCAAGGGTTTTGAATGACCTTATTTTTGCATAAATTCGCTGGTAGTTTAAGTTTCGTTTTGCTTGTTGGCGCTAAAACCGCATAACGTTTTGGCAATCAATACTTAACACACATCAGTACTTAGTGTAAATCTAAACTCTCAAGTATATGTCTAAATTTGCTGAACTCACCTTAGACGGGAAAACATACCAATTGCCAGTAATTGTAGGTACTGAGGGAGAGCACGCCATCGATATCACCAAGCTTCGTGATATGACAGGCTATATCACCCTAGATACAGGCTACAAAAACACAGGCTCTACTACAAGTGCCGTTACGTTCTTGGACGGAGAACAAGGAATCCTGCACTACCGTGGCTACCCTATCGAGCAATTAGCCGAGAAATCTACATTTTTGGAAGTAGCTTACCTCTTGATTCACGGGGAGCTACCTACGAAGGAGCAGTTTGAAGTGTTTGAACGCGGCATCCGTCGCCGTACCTTGGTCAATGAGGATATGCGCAAAATTTTTGACGGCTTCCCTGTCAATGCACACCCGATGGGCGTAATGGCTGCTCTGGCTTCTGCCTTGGCTACTTTCTACCCTGGCGCGATTGACCCTAACCTCGACCCTGATGCCATCAACTTACGTATCGCCCGCCTGATTGCCAAAATGCCAACACTGGCCGCTTGGGCGTACAAAAACTCTAACGGACACCCCGTAAACTATCCGCAGAACAAGTTCAACTACATCGAGAACTTCTTGTATATGATGTTCAGCCTGCCGGTAGAAGAGTATACCCCAGACCCAGTGGTGGTAGATGCGCTAGACAAGCTGCTGATCCTGCATGCCGATCACGAGCAAAACTGCTCTGCTTCAACAGTACGCTTGGTAGGTTCTTCACAAGTAAGCTTGTACTCTGCCGTATCAGGTGGTATCAGCTCACTATGGGGCCCTCTACACGGCGGAGCTAACCAAGAGGTGCTCGAAATGTTGGAGGCCATTCACCAAGATGGTGGCAACGTAGATAAGTTTATCGAAAAGGCCAAAGACAAAAATAGCGGCTTCCGCCTAATGGGCTTCGGACACCGTGTGTACAAAAACTTCGACCCCCGCGCCAAAATCATCAAAGTAGCCTGCGACAATGTATTGAACAAGCTAGGAGTAAATGATCCCTTGCTCGAAATTGCTAAAAAACTCGAAGAGCGCGCCCTCAATGACCCCTACTTCGTAGAGAAAAAGCTTTATCCGAACGTAGACTTCTATTCAGGCATTATCTACAAAGCCATTGGTATTCCGACCAATATGTTTACGGTAATGTTTGCGCTTGGCCGCCTACCAGGCTGGATTGCGCAGTGGCTCGAAATGCGCACTGACAAGCAGCCTATCGGTCGCCCTCGTCAGATTTACACTGGGCATACCAAGCGTGATTATGTTCCGATGGAGCAACGCTAGTTGTCTGATACATTAATTTTTCCCGTACAAACCGCCCCGCAAGCTTTTGCGCCGGCGGTTTTTTTCTAAAATAGCTATACCAAAACCAGACTCAATAGGCCATAATGGTACACATTGGACATATTGACACAAAAATTTCACTCTAGCAAGCTTTTTGTACAAATAGAATAGGTATGTGTGCCTATTTTATTTTTTTGATAGATATTTTTGAAGTTATCCAAGAAATTCGCTCAAAACCAAAGCTCGGCTAGCTGAGTAATTTGCTGTATTTTGACTCAAAATCTTTGCATCTATTGGAGATTTACGTATTTTCGCCATTGATTACCACACGAGAACTAATCGTTAAACCCTCTTAAATTTCAATTACACACTACATTGCTATGAAAAAACTACTATTTGCAGCAGCCCTCTTCTTCGCTACTTCAGCCACTGTATGGGCGCAAGGCATCGAACTAGGCATCCGCGCTGGCGGTACTTTTACCAGCGGCAGAACTGAGCTGCCAGCCGCTCAAGGAGTTCAGGTACTGGCTCCTAACCCACTTCCTTTTGGTATCCCCGCACTTAATAACAGTGGTAATGGGGCAGGCACTGGTTTTGTAGCCGGTGTTTATGGACGTTTAACACTCCCCTTGGGTTTCTTTGTTCAGGCTGAGGTGGACTATGTAAGAATCCAATTAAACCAAAAAGTAGATGCGCCTTTTGCGTTTACCACTGTCGTACCTGTACAGGGTGTAGGCAATGTAGCCAGTGAAATTCGATTTGCAGGAGTAGAATCTACTACTAATGCAGCCGGTTTCAATATTCCTTTGCACTTCGGTAAAAGCTTTGCCGGTGGATTGGTACGTGCCTACTTAGGCCCTAATTTTCTGTTTTTGAGCAGCGCGGAGCAAAAAGCAGATTATGAATATGTTGGAGCTACTGGTGCTCTAGCTGCCCAAAATAATCAATTACAATTAGCTTTTAGCGAAACTCGTACAGACGATCTTACACAACCTACATTGGACCCCAACCGTCAGGTCTTGAGCTTCATCGTAGGCGTTGAGGTAGGTGTAGGTGTCAACTTACCTGTAGGTGGTTTGGGTGTAGACTTGCGCTATAGCGTGCCAGCCATCACGGGTGTATACGAAAACAAAGACATCAAAGGCTTCTTGGGCATCACATCGCTCACTGTAAGCAAGCGTCTTTTCAAGCTTGGTATGTAAGCGAGCGATAACGCTAGTAATACAAACAACCATACAAAGCACCCCTTGGGGGTGCTTTGTTGCGTTAAAAAAATAGTAACAAAAACGTGCCAAATCAGTTCAAAGACAAAGAAGCGTAGGCTTATGGAGGAAACACTCAAAAAAAGCCTTCGAGGTATTGTTTGAACGCGGAGTTTTTTATCTTTGGTAAAAATAAATTTGCAAGGTTTTAGCGGGAAGGTATCGATAGGTGGCCGCATCGCCCGCAAAGCTATGCTAAACCTACACCCATTAAATAGATAGCACTATGCAGATGCCCATGGAGGAAAACTCTTGGTTGTATATGGAGCTGAACAAGGTGTCGCCACACTATCTCGACATCTTGTGGGCAGATGGATGGCGGCATTTTGGCAGCTTTTTTTTCCGGGATAAGTTTGGGTTTCATCGCGGTCAGAAAGTCCCTATCTTGCCGCTGCGTATCAATCTCCACAAGTTCCGTTTTTCTAAGAGCCAACAAAAGCTGCTCAAACGACAAGCCGCCAGCGAAGTACTGATACGGACAGCACATATTGATGACGCTAAATACGAAATGTTTTTCAAACACATTCATCGGTTTGAAGACAATGTCCCCGATTCTATCCACGATTTCTTGGGCCAAGACCCCTCACAAATCCCAGCCCCGATGTTGGAGTGTTGTTTGTTGAGGGAAGGGCGGATGTATGCAGTCAGCTTTTTTGATAAGGGCAACAAGGCCAGCTCTAGTGTATACGCTATGTTTGACCCGGCCTATGGCCAGCTCAGCCCCGGCTTACACACACTCTTGGCCGAGATAGAGTTTTCCCTTGCCCATCAAATGGATTATGTCTACCTAGGGTATGCGTACCGTGAGTCTTCACATTATGACTACAAAAAACGCTTCTATGGCCTAGAATTTTATGACTGGAATGGCAAATGGCACGATTATCCACGCCTTACTGGAGAAGATGAAGCATAATAGGCCCAATCAAAACTGGTTTGGGAAATGTATTTGAAAATCCTTGAGACCCAAGAAAATTAACCCTTACAAACCCTCAAATCAAGTGAATCTTGGTATAAAATCTAGGCAAAAGCTTGGATAGTTCATTAGAACTCTGTAATATTGCAATCGCTTTTGGAAACACCTGATTTTCGAAAGCCTCCGGACCCATAGCTCAGTCGGTTAGAGCATCTGACTCATAATCAGAGGGTCGCTGGTTCGAGCCCAGCTGGGTCCACCAAGCTGTTAGCCAAACAGACTAATACAAATGCCTCAAACAATACTACATACTTCAGGAAGTTGGTGGCGCGGTCAAGACCTGACTGCTGCCGAAAGACCTGCGTATGTACGGTGAGGAAAGCAGCACACCGACAGGTGTGTTTGTGTACTCCCAAAAACTTACAAAGCTCATTGCCTCGGCAGTGAGCTTTTTTTGTTGTCCAAACTTGATTACAGCTTCCCCAAAACACTTCTTATCACCTATTTCTACCCAACACAATGCTCCCACGCTACCAACTCCAAACCCAACACAAACGCTTGCTGGCTGACACACTGACGCCGGTGAGTATCTATCTCAAGGTGCGCGACAAGTTTCCCAATGCCATCTTGCTCGAAAGCTCGGACTACCACGGAGCCGAAAACACCTTTTCCTATATTTGCTTCGCACCAATGGCAGGCTTTAGTCTCAGCCAAGGAAAGGTTACGTATAGTTACGCCAATGGCCAAAATATCCAGCGTCAGCTAACACAACCCCAAGAGGCTATCGGGGCTTTGCAAACTTTTTTGGACAGCTTTGAGGCCGAAAAGCTGCCCTTCCATTTCATCACCCAGGGGGTGTTTGGCTATACGACATACGATGCTGTCCAGTATTTTGAAGAAGTTTCGATTCAGCGCCCAAGCAATGCCGACACTCACATTCCGGAGATGCGTTATCACCTCTACGGCTATGTAATTGCCATCAACCACTTCAAAAACGAGCTATATCTCTTTGAGCATAGCTGCCCGGAGCTGCCCGGGGTTACCAATGGGTTAGAGGTCATCGAGGCGCTCCTACACAACAAAAATGTACCTGCCTACAGCTTCAGCTGTGTTGGCGAAGAACAGGCCAATATGGACGATGCCCACTTTCTGAAGATGATTGCTCAGGGGCAACAACACTGTAAGCGGGGCGATGTGTTTCAGATAGTGCTCTCTAGGCGCTTTTCGCAAGCTTTCAAAGGAGACGAGTTTAATGTGTACCGAGCGCTGCGCTCCATCAACCCCTCGCCCTACTTGTTTTATTTTGACTATGGTAGCTTCAAGATTTTTGGCTCTTCGCCCGAAGCGCAGCTGGTGGTCAAAGGGCAAAAGGCCGAGATACACCCCATCGCGGGGACGTTCAAACGTACCGGCAACGACGAGTCCGACGCAGAGCTAGCCCGCCTACTCGCCGCCGATGAAAAAGAAAACGCTGAGCACGTGATGCTCGTAGACTTAGCCCGCAACGACCTCAGCCGCAATGGCAGTCAGGTACAGGTCGAGACCTTCAAAGAAATCCAGTATTACTCACACCTCATCCACTTGGTGTCGAAGGTAACGGCACATATCCCACCACAAACAGCGGCCTTACAGTTATTTGCCGATACTTTTCCCGCCGGCACGCTCTCCGGCGCTCCCAAACACCGAGCCCTGACCCTGATAAACCGCTACGAGCCTTCGAACCGAGGGTATTATGGCGGCGCTATTGGCTTTATGAGCTTCGAGGGAGAGCTCAACCACGCTATTATGATTCGTTCATTCTTGAGCCAAGGCAACCGGCTGCATTATCAGGCCGGCGCGGGGGTTGTTTCTAAGTCTGTTCCTGAGAATGAGCTAGAAGAAGTGCATAACAAGCTTCGCGCCCTGCGTACTGCCCTTCAAGAAGCGCAAAATATCCGCTAATCCCTTTGAGAAATCAATATGAAAATTTTAGTACTCGACAACTACGACTCTTTTGTGTACAATCTCGTACATCTTTTGCGCGAACTAGGGCATAGCCCTGAGGTGTTCCGCAACAACAAACTGCCCTTGGAGGCAGTGGCAGCTTATGATAAAATCCTGCTTTCGCCGGGGCCGGGCATCCCCTCCGAAGCAGGGTTGATGCCGCAAATCATCGAAGCGTATGCTGCTCAGAAAAGCATCTTGGGCGTATGCCTAGGCCATCAGGCCATCGGAGAGGCGTTTGGTGCCCAACTTCACAATTTGCCCGAAGTCTTGCATGGCATCAGTTCTACGATGCACATCACAGATACTTCAGAGCCGCTTTTTGCCGGCTTGCCTGAGCAACTCTCCATCGGCCACTATCATTCTTGGGTTGTAGAAGCAGGAAGTCTACCCGAAAGCCTGCGCATCACCGCAACGGATGAGCGCGGCCACGTAATGGCCTTGGCTCATACCCGATATGATGTGCGTGGCGTGCAATTTCACCCTGAGTCGGTGATGACCGCCCACGGACGAGAAATGCTGGCCAATTGGTTGGGAATCTAAGCGCCTCTCCCACTATTGGCTCATTTATATCAAGACGCACGAGATTTAAGGATGTACAGGGTTTGATTTTCTTGATTATCAAGGATTTTCAGCACACATATTTCCCAAACCAATTGTGGTTGAGTATAAAAAAACCCACGGGTGAAGCCGTGGGTTAAAAAATAAGATTTCTTACTATCCTGAAGCCAGCGTTATTTCATAAACTGGTGTCGGCTTAGGGTTATTGATGGTTTATTTTTTTCGCAGTTGTTGTATGGTCTCTATTGCCAACCCGGTGAGTTGTTGGATAATATGCTCATCCAATCCTTCTCTAATCGCTTTTTGGGCAGTCTGAACTATAGTGTTTACCTGATTTTTCTTTGTCGCGGTAGTTTAGGGCTTTTACAGATGGCAACTCATTGGCAAGCAGGTTATTGAGGAAATCAGTCAGTAAATCTTTGTTGCGTTCGGTATCAAAGATACGCTTGAATCCGAAATCAGTAAAGAGGTCAATACAGCGCCCTATGGATGAAGCGTGAGCCATTGTGTGGGAGGTTAGGGAGATGTAGGGTTTGGGCAGTAGTTTAGGTTTTTGACCAATTGAGCAGTTCTCGCTGCCTTCGGGGTAGCTTGTCTACTACAAGTTCGTAGGAGTGTCGTATCCAATGTCGTATTTCATCGTCGGTGAGTTCTCCATTCATCAGGATGGTATTCCAATGTCGTTTGCTCATGTGATAACCCGGCTGTATAGCCTCATACATTTCGCGTAGTTCAAGGGCTTTTTCGGGATCACATTTGAGGTTGATACTCTCAAATTCGTTGAGGTCAGTTGCGGCAAACATTTTATCAAACACCTTGAAAACGAGGGTATTCTCATCAAAAGGGAGGCTTTCACTTGTTTCGGGAAAGGCTAGGCAGTAGTTTCTAAACTCTTCTATATTCATAAGCGGCAAGCAACTTGGGTTAGGGAGAAATCGTCGGAAGTAGAAAGATACAAAAATTTGAGCTAAACCCCATCCGCCTCCCCTCAGATGCCAGCCAAACGAGCCGGCAATGGCTATGTTGAGAGTCCAGATATATTCAAAAACACCTTATTTATTACGTATAGAGTTACTTAGGTGCTTACAAGGGAATTCAAAAGTACGGTATTCGGCAAGCCGAGTATCGCGGTCTAAATCTCGAAACAAATCGTTTTGGGACGAGTTATCAAACAAGTATTTGTCTGAAACCCAAACCGCTAAACAATAGATTTTTGGAAACATTAAGCAATAGAGATTCTGTGGTGAAAGCATTAAGACCCCAATTACCTATAGAAGTGCCTAGCGCAGAGCATGCGTTGGCGCATTTCCAGACCAATGTTTTGCGCCCCATCCTCAAGTTTCAGCACGAGGTGCTGATGCAATATTTTGAGGCGCATCTCAAACGGACGCATACTGATTTGGCCAAAATACCCCTCAGCAGCCGTATAACTTATATTACACAGATGTTAAACCGTAATCAACCCCTGAAGTATATGTTGTTTGGGATGATTTGGGGGATGCTGACCGAAGAAGAGGCGTTGTTTTATGAGCAAAACCATCAAGAACTGAACAAGCGCCTGACCCAGTTTCTGGCCAAGCGTTTGTGTGATGGTTGGTGTGAGTCATATCCGGAGGGATGCCTCTTAGCATAGCTTGACATAACTGCCAAGACAGCGTATATTGGCTGCGTAGCGTGTCAGAATATCTTTTAAGTTGTCTTGCTCGGCGTGGCCGTCGATTTCGATATAAAAACGAGAGTTGAATTTATGTTGTTCACGCGCCGGGCGGCTTTCAATTTTACTAAGATTGATGCGTGCCTTGTCAAACTCACTCAAGAAAGAGGCTAGGCTGCCGGGTTGGTCGGGGAGCTGGGCGACAATGGTAGTTTTATCTTGACCACTAGGTTGGTTGTTGAAATCCTTACTAAGAATCAAAAACCGTGTACGATTGTTGGGGCTATCTTCGATGTTATAAAACAAGATAGGCAGCTGATAGAGCTTAGCGCCGATGGCAGCACAGATTGCGGCGCTGTTGTCGCGTTCCATAGCGAGTTGAGCGGCTTTTGAGGTTGATTCTACTGGCACCAGCTCTGCGTTGGCCTGAGGGAAATACTCTTCCAAAAACTTCTGGCATTGCAAAAAACCTTGGTCTTTGGAGAAGATATAACGAATGTCTTTAAGGTTGTCGTAGCGGCTGGCAAAAGTATGATGTATGGGCAGCAAAATTTCAGCAACAATTTTGACATCGTGCTCCATGAGTGCATCAAGGCTTTCAGCGACTACACCAGCCTGGTTGTTTTCTATCGGGATGACACCAAAGCGAACCCTTTCTGTAACGACATTCTCAAAAACAGATTTAATAGAAGGTAAGGGTAGATATTGGCTCATTACGCCAAAGCGGCTTTCGGCGGCCTGGTGTGTGTAGCTGCCTTCAGGGCCAAGATAGGCTACTTTTTCGGGCAGTTCTAGGTTGCGGCTGGCGGCAAATATTTCTAAAAATACTGCTTCGATGGCCGCACGGTTGAGGGGCGCGTTGGCTGTAAGCTTACCGCTCAGGCGGTCGATAATGTCTTTTTCGCGCTCAGGACGATAGATAATGGCGTTATTGGTGCGTTTTAGTTCGCCTACTTGGCGAACTACCTCCATCCGTTGGTTGAGTAACTCTACCAATTGATCATCTATCTGGTCTATGGTTTGGCGTAGGGCTTCGAGCGTTTTCATTAGCTTCTCTCTATCAAATATTTGGCTACAAATTGCTTCAAAGTAAGACTTACCCAAAGGCAAGCGCAACAAAGTGTAGCAAAAAACGAGGGCGTGATTCAAATTAACCGTCGTGTTTGTGCTAATACAAGTAACAATGGTACTTTATAGAGTTTTGCTTGTCAGGTTCATTTACCAAAAGCAAGAGCATAGCGGACGGAAGTTGAACGAAAAAGTGTAGCTTTGTTGTTGATTAATGATTGTTTACCCACAAACTATTAATAACTATGATTAAAGCAGCTATCCATACGGCCTACGGAGTAATGGAAGTGGCATTTTTTGAAAAAGATGCTCCTAAGACAGTAGAAAACTTTGTAAAGCTTTCTGAATCAGGATTTTATGATGAACTGACTTTCCATCGTGTTATTCCCAACTTTGTTGTGCAGGCTGGATGCCCCGAGGGTACAGGAAGGGGAGGCCCGGGCTATCGTATTGACTGTGAGCTTACTGGCGACAACCAATACCACGACCGTGGCGTGCTTTCGATGGCTCACGCAGGGCGCAACACCGGAGGGTCGCAGTTTTTTATCTGCCATAACCGCCAAAACACACAGCACCTTGATCGAAAACATACTGTTTTTGGCAAGGTAGTAGATGGAATCGATATTGTTGACCAGATTAAGCAAGGCGACAAAATCGAGAAAATTGTGATTGAGCGCAGCTAAAAAATGATGCTACCGCGACTTAGACCTATAAAGTCAGCAACAACTCCCTTAATGAGAGGTTGGCAAACCTGTTGTTAAGGGAGTGGGCAAAAATACAGTTACAAAAACCTATAGGGCTTTTACAAAAGCACTATAGGTTTTGGCTTAGGCTGGTAAGTTCTACTTAGAGTGTAGTTCGATATTAAGGTTAATCAACGATTTGAAGTCATTGCCAGATTCTTCCATATCCTCATCTCCATCATCATAAAACCATTTGACAGAGACCTCGGTTTTGTTGGTTTCTTGTACCTTTTCGAGTTGGCGCAGCAAGTCTAAGATACACTTAGAAGAGGCGGTGTTGAAATATTCCAAATTGAAAACCATCTTGGTTTGCAGCTTTGGATTGTTCATATATTGTTCTAGCCAGTCGAGCAGCGGCTTATAAAAATTAATTGCGTGTTCGGGGATAGATCTACCTGAAATTTCTAGTTCACCCGTCTCTGCGTTGAAATGCACATATGGAGAGCGTGCAGTTCCTTCAATATGAATGTTTTCCATTTAGAATAGATTGCTAATGGTTTGTTAAATAACAACTTTTACTTGTATGCTATAAAATGCGTACGCATCATCGATGACATCAAAGTGGTAGTCAATTTTTTCGCCTGATTTACGCGCAATATCTATCAGCCCAAGACCAGCGCCACCGGTATCAGAAGTAGGCTCTTCGGTGGTATTTTCGAGGACTTCTTTGTAGAGCGCTTTGAGTGCTTGGCTATCCAATGAGTTGACGTGATCGAGGCGCGTTTGCAACTTTTCGATGCGATTGGCCTTCATATAGTTGCCCGTAAGTACATAGTAAGCTTCTGGGCTTTTTTTAATCATTAGTACGGCAGAGAGGTACTTTGGGTTGTCGTTGTCTTGATGTTGATAGTAATTATAAATGTTCTGCAAACACTCTAAAAGGATGTTAAACACCTTTTTTTTGACCTTGGTATCTTCGGCTCCCTTGTCGAGCTTATCGTCAATGAGTTGGAGGATAGAGGTTAAGAGGCTATCAGTAATCTCGCCCTTGAAATACAGGATGATTTGCTCATCTTGCATTTTTTTGAAGTAATCATAGACATCTAACATCATAGACATTGTGGTATAAGGTTTGGATAGCCATCGGGACTAAAAAAAGTAGACGTGTTTGGAGGGCATTTAATAATGGTATTTTGAAAAGATTGTGTGCTTTGCTGACAAATTTATAGAATCTGAAGTGCAAAAGCAATGCCACAGTAATTTTTCTGAAAGATAATGTTTTTTACCGGCTTGAAACAAGTATGTCCACATCTTTTTGTGTCTAACTTGTAGAAAAGCCCCTATATTTTAGCAACTTTGCAAAAATATTGCTGCCACCGGGTAGCGCTCAACACCCTTTGGTTCCTCAGAAATTATGACAGCTCCTCAACTCCTTATTTTAGACTTTGGCTCTCAGTACACCCAACTGATAGCCCGCCGTGTACGCGAACTGAATGTTTATTGCGAAATACACCCTTTTAACCAACTGCCGGATTATTGGCGGGAGGTGAAGGGCATTATCCTGTCGGGAAGCCCCTGTTCAGTAAGGCAGGAAGGTGCTCCGGATATTTTGCCGGAAGTACTCGAAGGGAAAGTGCCGGTGTTGGGCGTATGTTATGGGGCGCAGTTGATAGCCAAAAAGCTAGGAGGCACGGTAGCGCCTTCGGAGCACCGCGAGTATGGCCGTGCCAAGCTGCATTTGGCTGCAACGAGTCCGTTGTTTGAGGGCTTGGCTATGCCAACACAGGTTTGGATGAGCCATAGCGATACCATTACTGCCCTGCCTGAAAATATCGAGCGTCTTGCTGGCACAGAAAGCATTGCCAATGGCGCGTATGCGCTCAAAGACAGACCGGTGTATGGCATTCAGTTTCACCCCGAAGTAACCCATACTACAGAAGGCTTGCAGCTTTTGCGCAACTTTGTCATTGGGATTTGTGGCTGCGAGCCCAACTGGACACCAGCCTCGTTTGTAGAAGAAACTGTAGCCCAACTGCGCCAACAACTGGGGAGTGACAAAGTAGTGTTGGGGCTTTCAGGCGGGGTTGATTCGTCGGTGGCGGCGATGTTGCTACATCAGGCCATTGGCCAAAACCTGTACTGTGTGTTTGTAGATAACGGCCTGCTGCGCAAAGATGAGTTTGATCAAGTAGTGGCCTCTTACCAAAATCTCGGCCTCAACCTCATCGCTGTCGATGCCAAAGAAGAATTTTATACAGCCCTCAAAGGGCTTTCTGACCCAGAGGCCAAGCGCAAAGCCATCGGCAAGACTTTCATTGATGTCTTTCAGGATGAAGCCAATTTGCTGCCCGATATCAAGTGGTTGGGGCAAGGGACAATCTACCCTGACGTGATTGAGTCGGTGTCGGTCAATGGCCCTTCGGTTACCATCAAATCACACCACAACGTAGGTGGGCTGCCCGAAAAGATGAAGCTCAAGATTGTAGAGCCGCTGCGAATGTTGTTCAAGGATGAAGTGCGCAGAGTGGGCAAAGCATTGGGCTTGCCTGATTTTATCCTCAATCGCCACCCCTTCCCGGGGCCGGGCTTGGCTATCCGTATTTTGGGAGACATCACCCCCGACAAAGTCCGTATTTTACAAGATGCCGACGCGATTTATATCAACCACCTGCGCCAAAGCGGATGGTATGACCAAATCTGGCAGGCAGGGGCTATCTTGCTCAACGCACACAGCGTGGGTGTAATGGGCGATGAGCGTACCTATGAACAGGTAGTCGCTTTGCGCGCCGTTACTAGCCAAGACGGAATGACTGCCGACTGGGTGCATATCCCTTATGAGCTGCTCGCGCAGATTTCCAATGATATCATCAACCGTGTGAAGGGAGTCAACCGTGTCGTATATGATATCTCCTCCAAACCACCAGCCACTATCGAGTGGGAATAAGCAAGCCCTACAGCCTAAATACGCTCCCCTGTTGTTGAACCATCAATAGCAGGGGAGTTTTGCTACATCTCCCAATCACTACAGGAAATATTGTTTCTAGAAAGTAGCACAAAGAGTAGATTTTTTGTATTTTGAACTTTATTTCTGCAACCCTGTTCTTATCACCAATACCACCTAGACCATCCACCTCAAAAGCCTGATTATATGGACACACAAGCGCTAGAAAAAGCCCATCAACGTATTGAAGAAGCCCGTCAAAGTGCCTCACACAACCTCAACCTTTCTTGGCTCAAGCTAGATAGCCTACCAGAAGCGCTTTTTGCCCTTACTCAGCTCGAAGTGCTCGACTTGAGCCACAATCACCTGACAACATTGCCCGAAAACTTGGGGCTGTTGACCAACTTGCATACCCTTATCTTAAACGCCAATGCGTTAGAGCACTTACCCGAAAGCTTGGGCAAATGTACACAACTAAAGGTATTGAGATTGGGAGAAAATCAGCTCAGGGGTATTCCGGCAGCCATCTTTCAACTAACCTTGCTCGAAGAGCTACACCTCAACGAAAATGAACTCGCACAATTGGGGGAAGATATCCAGCTGCTTCAAAAGCTGCGGATCTTAGACTTGAGCTACAACAATATAGAAGAAATTCCGGAAGCAATAGCCAAACTTCAAAAACTCCAAGAGCTGTACTTGAGTTGGAATGACCTCGAAGAGATTCCAGAAGCGTTAGCCCTAATTCCACAACTCCAACTATTGGATTTGTACGAAAACCAAATTGACCACATACCCGAAAGCCTCGAAAGCAAGGATGGCCTAAAGATTATTATGGAGTAAATTACACCAAGATTTACAAGATTTGACAATTGACAGGCTTTGATTTTCTTGATTCTCAAGGACTCTAGGCGCACATATTTCCCAAACCAGTTTTGGTTGGGTATAGTAATGCTCAATTGTTAGCTGTGCTAAGTAGTTGACTATTAATTTCTTGAAAATAAGAATAAGGGAGGTTGTTTTTTGCATTCTCCCTAACTATCGCAAGCGCCTGAAGTTGCGGTACTCCCCAATACGCCACCCCGTAAGGCGTTCAATCCACATCAGAAACCAAACACGTAATGTATAGTTTTTTTTGCTAATATCATGGGTAAAATCCCAGTCAGCCTGTTGAATATATTTTTGCATTACTACTGGATGAGATTCAGTAAAAAGTTTTAAAGAGTCAATGTGACTATAATCAAAAGCTTGGTTCTGAGATGTGTATTCAGAGCTGTTATATAGACGATGAAAGGCATGTTGTTTTGCTTGTTGTTTCTGAGGCTCACGAACCCAACCATAGTGATAAATGAAAGCATTACTGTGTCGAACACGTAGTTTCTGATTACGACCTTTTCTGAACCCTTGCGCATCTCTATAAGCATAAATACCGCGCCCGGGGCGTATCACACGCACCTCATGACGATACCATTGTCTAGAGTCTGCAATGTATTTATAAGAACCATAGAAATGTAGGTAATCGAAGAGTAACCCATCAACCTCTGGCGCATCTTTATAGCGTAACATAGTGTTTAACAAATTCTTGTGATATTTTTCAGGCAGTACCTCATCTGCTTGGATGTATATAGCCCAATCAGTATCTTTGGGAACAAGAGCCAATGCTTTGTCTGTTTCTTGTGCCAGTACCTGCCCTCCTTTACGCAGAGAGTCATCCCAAACAGAATGGTATATTTCGATTTTATCCGAGGCTATATGTTCTAGCAAAATATTTGTGTCATCCTCAGAATTACCTGCTAAGACAATCACTTTATCACAAAGTGGAAGAATTGACCGAATAGCAGCATCAATTGGATATCCTAGTTTTACGGCATTACGCACAAAAGTAAATCCAACAACATTCATATAGATTT
This sequence comes from Eisenibacter elegans DSM 3317, assembly GCF_000430505.1. Taxonomy (NCBI): domain Bacteria; kingdom Pseudomonadati; phylum Bacteroidota; class Cytophagia; order Cytophagales; family Microscillaceae; genus Eisenibacter; species Eisenibacter elegans. Next base: position 86,802 of record NZ_AUMD01000021.1, read on the forward strand.
TGGTGTTTTGTAACGAATTAAACTTACTACAATGACGGGTTTTACAATAAGAACTTGTGAACAGATTACGACATATTTGTGGTAAAGATACGGAAAAATATAAAAATTATCATCTCCACTGTAGATACATCAAGGGTTTAGCACTCAAATAATTGATGTGTTGTGAGCTAGTTATCAATGTATTGATATCGTGTATGTTATTTTATGTCAATTACCCCCCCAAGCAGAAGATACAAGGATTTGTAAAAAACACATAAATAACATAAATAGCTGAAGATTCTATTTCAGCTGTGATTTAGCATATAGCGCTATTTCGATACTTAATGGGTATGTCGTCTCAGTAAACAAGCTTAAGACGACCTTCGCAGTTGTTGAAAATCCTCATCAACAATGTTTTGTTGAGCAATGTTATGGTTGGATGTTTTTTCTTTTTGGCATGGTGTCAAAAACCAAAACAAGTAAGTTATATTGGATTAGTTTTGAGGTTTTGATTTCCATTAGCCACATAAAATCGGTATCTTGCCTTCCAAACAAAGGCGCGCTTTGGGGGGTTATACGCAAAGTCATTGGGCACAACTCCCCGCTGCTGAGAATGCTAAAACCCCGACACCCTGATGAACAACAACGAAATCAAGGCACTCGTATCGTTGTTAGAAGACGACGATTTTGAAATACGCAGCCACGTAGAGCAGAAGATTATGGCGATGGGCGAAGTGATGATTCCCTTCCTCGAAACAGAGTGGGAGAGCAATTTCAACGCCAATGTGCAGAAACGTATCGAAGACCTGTTACACAATCTACAGTTTAACCTACTGAAAACCAGGCTGCGCGAATGGCTCGACAATGAGAGCGACGACCTGCTCAAGGGGATATGGCTAGTGGCGACTTACCAGTATCCTGATTTGCCCCTAGCACGCATACGGAAGGAGGTCGAAAAAATCTACTATGAAGTGTGGATGAGCCACCGTACGTATGCCAGCCCCTTCGACCAAATCAAGAACCTCAACAATGTGTTTTTTGGCAAATTCAACTTTGTAGCCAATACCCAAAACTATCACGCTCCTTCCAACTCAATGATAAACAATGTGTTGGAGGCGCGCAGGGGCAACCCAATCTCACTCTGTACGGTGTATATGTTGGTGGCCAATCAGCTGCGGATGCCAGTGTATGGGGTCAATCTGCCCAACCTCTTTGTGTTGACTTACAAATCGCCCGACACCCAGTTTTATATCAATGTCTTCAACAAGGGGATTGTATTTGCCAAGGCTGACATAGATCAGTATGTGGCGCAGCTCAACCTAGCGCCATCAGATACTTTTTATGAACCTTGCACTCACATCGACATCATCCGTCGGGTGTTGCGCAACCTTAGTATCTCGTTTGAGAAGCTCGGCGAAGCCCACCGCGTAGACGAAATCAGGCAGTTGTTAGACATCTTTTAGCGTTGGTAGTTTACAAAAACAAAAACCCCGCCTGTCCGTCTTGTTCTTGGTAGTCTAGGGTTTTGCCAGCTAGGTGTAAGGCAGCAGTTTTTTGGAGCATTACCCTCAGGCCGTCCAATTCGAATACCAAGTCCTGCTCCTTGGGTCGGTCAAAGCCCAGTCCTAACTCGGGCGCACATCCGCTGTGGCTATTAGCAGTCAGGCGCAGTCCGTAGCTAGAGTCAAGTTGCTTTTGAGCCATCAGCAGATGTACTTGAGCAATGGCCGAGGGGGTGAGCTGTACGAGCGAAATGTTTGTGTGAGACATCAGAAAACCAATTTTTTTATTACCTTTGAATTTGCAAAAATACAGCAACTACGCTTCAGACACGACCCAATAGCCATAAAACGATGGAATTTCTCTTAGAACTCCTCAAAATAACCCTGCCAGCCGCCTTGGTGCTCTATGCGATGTACTTGACGGTCAAATCTTTTATCCAACAAGAGCTAGAAAAAACCCAGACCGAGCTACGCCTTAAACAAACCGAACTCTTGCTCAAAAGCAATGATACGCTTTTGGCAACACGCTTGCAAGCTTATGAGCGGATGGCCCTGTTTTTGGAGCGTATTTCGCCTTCACAGCTCATCCCCCGCATCAACCAGCCAGGCCTTACTGCCGGCGCTTTGCAGTATTTGCTCAACCAAGAAATCAGAGCCGAATTTGCCCACAACCTCTCCCAGCAAGTCTATATGAGCAGTGAAGTGTGGCTGCTGATTAAGAAGGGGATGGAAGAAATTATCTTCTTAATCAATAACTCTATGAATGGTGTAGACGAAGAGGCAGACTCCTTGGTGTTGGCCAAACGTATATTTGAAAACACCAGCCAGCTAGGGGTATACCCTACGCAAGAAGCGCTTGAAGCCCTGAAAGAAGAGTTACGTCAATACTACATTCCTGCCGCTACCCGCACCTCTGCCAACGGTGTTCACCAACCCGGAGAAACGCCTTCTCCGCAGGAGGCCGTAGCCAAGGCCTAGTGGTTTATACAATCCATTTTTTTGATACCCTCTCTTTATGAGCAGCGAAAAAGTAGGCTGTACCGGCGGCCTCCAAATACTCCTGTCGATGTTGGCCTTGCTTTTGGCAGCTTGGCTTTGGATTCCTAACGACTTCAACTTCGGTAGGTTTTCGACATATATCAACAAATACATCCGACAAAGCCCCACCCAAGTTTGGGGCAGTGCCATTCTACTACCGCCCTCTACCCAACGCAATGGAGAGCGGGAGATACTCTTGTTGCATTCCCAAGTAACGGCATCGCCTGTAACAGAGGTGATTAAGAAGGTCTACCAAACCCCTGATGATGGCCTACTGCCTATTTTGTTGACCCACAAAAAGGCCGCGCAATACGAGATTGCTTGGCAAGAGCCATTGCGATACGCCAATGTACATCAGTTGGCAGGTTTGAGGGTGGCAGGCAGTGCCGATGCCTTGTTTATTATTGCTGACCGTAAGCTCCAATCGATTCGCCGCACAGATGGCTCTCAAGTGTGGGAGCTGAACCTGAGCCAAAGCATTGACCCTGCTTGCACGCAGTGTTTTACCTTGGAGCGCGAGACGCTTTTTGTTCTTACGCAAGATGGCGCACTCAAGGCCTTCAATATCAATACAGGGCAAGTCCAATGGCAGCAGCAAATTCAGCATACCCCTGCCGCCAAACAAGGGTTTGAGCTAGTCAAAAACACCCTTGCTTTTCAGGACATACGCGAGGGCAAGACCACCGTCTTCTTTCACTATATTGGCGATGGCAGCCTAGCCCGTGCCATTACTCCGGCTTTGCCCAAAGGCAAGGCGGCTACCCTGTATCAATGGCTTTTTGACCCTTTCAAAGATTTTGTCTATCTTATTGATAGTCAAGATGAGATACAAGAAATTTCTTGCTGGCGCATCATCGGAACAAAGCAACAGTGGGAGGCTAAACTGCCGGCTAAAAGCCGTGTGCGTACCTTCCATCGCTACACCTCTGTGTTGGCGGCAGTGGTACAAGAGCGGTTTTTGTATGTGGGTGTAGAGATGGAAGGCCGTCATGCGCTCCTACGCTTCAATGCACGCAATGGGCAGATGATGCAGTTGGCCGAATCAGATACCTATGGCCTTGTGCCATTACAGGAGGTGAGCGGGATGTTGTTGGTCAAAGCCCGACATCTCCAAAACGATAGTTATGGCCAACTTTGGTGTTTGAATGTCCAAAATGGTCAACGTATTTGGAACTACGCCCTTGATGCCAACAACTATGTCCGCGCCAATGCCCCTATCAGCGAGCAACCCGAAGGCTTGAAATGGTCTTTTCAGAGCGTAGGCGGGTTTCTGTATGTCTTGCAAGAGGGGCCCGAAAAGGGACAGGTCAAGCTCCAGAAGCTGGACTGGCGTAGTGGCCAAGCCCTAAATACCTACACCGGAATGATATCTAGCAATGAACAACAAAAAGAATGGCTGGGAGTACTGTGGTTGCCTGACAGGGTGCTGATTACCTTCCAACGCCTCTACTCCCTAGAGCTGGAAGGGGGCAAATGGGAGGCTTCTTGGCCATAACATTGGATGATTATACCAAATTTAAGGATTCAAAGTATTTTATTCTCTTGATTATCAAGGAGTTTTAGTAATACATTTCCCAAACTAATCTGGATTGGCTATATTCTTTGGAGCATTCAAAAAAAGCCACGCCATTAATCGGCTCCGTAGGGAGCTCACGCTCAACGCCCTAAAGTGCGATAAACATTGCAACCCGAAGGGATGAGGAATACATATATCACTACTTTGCCCTCTCTGGAAATGGGTAAATTATTTATTGAATAGTCTCTTGAGCAAAAACCCTGCGACCCAACGTGCAATATTACTACCTGATATATAAACCCTTTTTGGTGCTTTCGCAATTTACTCCTGAAGCCCCCGAAGACCATACCTTGGCCGAGCTAGCCGATTTCCCTCCTCAAGTTTATCCGGTAGGCCGCCTAGATAAAGACAGTGAGGGACTACTATTGCTCACTAATGACAACTATTTCAAAACAACCCTTCTCAATCCCAAAAAGCAACATTGGCGCAGCTATTGGGTACAGGTAGAGGGAGTGCCAACCCCTGAGGCTCTCGAACAACTCCGCCAAGGGGTAACAATCAGCGTACAACAAAAGCCCTATCAAACCCTTCCGGCCAAAGTCCGGCTGCTCGCCCAAGCGCCTCCCGTACCGGAGCGCAATCCTCCTATACGCTTCAGGGCCAACATCCCTACGGCTTGGCTCGAAATATCGCTGGTAGAAGGGAAAAACAGGCAAGTTCGCCGGATGACAGCAGCAGTAGGCTTCCCTACACTCAGGTTGGTGCGCAATGCCATTGAAGACCTGAAACTACAAGATTTTGATTTTAGCCAGACCGCAGTCTACCCCCTTTCACAGGCACAAGCCTATCAGGCTTGTCGTATAGCGCCCGAAAACAGCACCTATGCAAAGCCCAAAAATACCGGCAAACGACAGTACAAACGGCCTCAAAACAAACCTCGCAAATAACCACAACCCTACTTTTGTGGTTGTACTTTTGATGAAGCAGGGCTTGTTATACCCAAGGTTTATTTGGCTTGAGGGTTCACTAGTTTTGATTTTCAGACCATATATCTCCCCAGCTGATTTTGACCGGATATACCAAACACCTGCCTCTCCTTGATGACCAACCCCCAGTCCCCAATGACCCTAACTGCTACCTACCAACCTCATCGCCTCCGGTTTCGTTTTGCTGCCGGCACTTCACGTGGCATACTACACCACCATCAAGTGTACTACCTACAATTGGCTACGACACAAAACCCCGACTGTGTCGGTGTTGGAGAGGTTGCGCCCTTGCTTGGCCTCAGCCCCGATGCCCGCCCCGACCTCGAAACAGCCATTCAAGACCTTTGCCAGCGACTGAGGGGCATTAATGCGCCCAAAAGCATTGACGAGGTATATGTCTTGGCCAAAGAGCTTGTCAATAACGACTGGCCGGCGTTACGCTTTGGGCTAGAGGTGGCCTTGCTCGATTGGCTCAACGGAGGACAAAGACTGATTTTTGACACACCTTTTGCCCAAGGAAAGGAGGGGTTGCTCACCAATGGCTTGGTGTGGATGAACACCTTGCCCGAAATGTACCAACAAGCACAGGACAAAATAGCCCTAGGCTTCGAATGTGTCAAGATGAAAATAGGGGCGCTTGATTTTGAACAAGAGTGTGGGCTTTTGGCTGCCTTACGCCAAACACATAGCCCGGATCGCCTTACCCTCAGGGTAGATGCCAATGGCGCATTCAGCCCTCAAGAGGCTGAAGCCAAACTACAGCGGTTGGCACAATACCAACTCCATTCTATCGAACAACCCATTATGGCTGGCCAGTTAGCGGATATGGCCAGACTATGCCGCACAAGCCCTGTGCCCATTGCCCTCGACGAGGAGCTGATAGTACATCGTACTACAGAAGCCAAACAAAACTTACTGATGCAAGTGCAGCCAGCCTTCATCATCTTGAAGCCTACCCTTGTGGGAGGGCTGGCGCAAACGGCAGAATGGATTCAGTTGGCGCAAGCACAAAATATAGGCTGGTGGATTACCTCGGCACTCGAATCAAACATAGGCCTGAATGCTATCGCCCAGTTTTGTGCAACCTATCAGCCTACGCTACCACAGGGCCTAGGCACTGGAGGGCTGTATCATAATAACCTAGAAGCCCCCCTGAGTTTGCAAAATCAACACCTTTATTACAACCCAAACAAAGAATGGCAAAACTTAACGCAGTTGGTTTCGTATAGCAACTAAAATACCAATCGCGAGAAGAATGGAACAACTACAATTAGCCGCCCACTGGATAGACAATCACTTTGTGGCTGAAGAAACCGGAATGCCTATCGCTTGTCGTTCTATCCAATCAATAGATGAGCTGCGCGATAGCCTGCGCGCTATCATCCTAAAGCTAATGCACACAGACTTTGACAGGTTGCTACAAGCAGCCTACCGCATAGATATCGAAGAATGTGCTTTTGTCAATGCCTTGGCTGCGCAAGATGCAGATTTGATTACGGAGTTGGTGATTGAGCGGACACTTCAGAAGGTAAAATACAGGCAACAATACCGCTCACAAGCCTAATCATTGAGATGGAGAAGGGTAGGGGGCAAAGGCGAAGGGGGCTAACACTTCTTTCGCCGCTTTTGTATGGGGCAACTTTCTTTACGTTCGTGTACAAACATCATAAACACATCCCAACACATTAATGGAGACTGACAAGTAACAGTCTCTTTCTCATTAGATTTGCGGGCTACCGCTTGGGCTACTTTATCTTTGGTTTTTCGGCTCATAAGGCAATCAGGGGCAAGCGGAAGAATCGGATAATCATCAGCCAAAAGGCTTTTGAACACTAGGGCAACATCACTGCTAGCTATTGCTCACGCTTTCGGAGAGCAAGTTACTACAATTAGTCCATATGAGTAGAACCAATTGCCAAAGTTTTTTGTTTCACCGTTTTTTTGTTTTTTGGGAAAAATGCCCCTGATTTAGCTTGTTATCCTTTGGGGATAATCCCGCCCAAGACTTGTGCCCGTTTGCGGGCCTCTTCCAGCCCTTCGATGATGCTTTGGCGCAGGGCATCGGCCTCAAAACTTTTGAGGGCGGCCTCGGTAGTCCCTCCTTTGGAAGCCACCCGGCCAATCCACTCTTGGCAACTGAGGCTGCTGCGGTTTTCGAGGTGTACGGCTCCCATAAATGTTTGGGTTACTAGTAGTTCGGCTTCGGTATGGCTAAAGCCCATTTGTTTGGCTGCCTGCATCATTGCATCCATAAAATAATAGACATAGGCAGGGCCGCTGCCTGAGATCGCCGTAACGGCATCGAGCTTGTGTTCTTCATCAAAGTAGAGCGACTTGCCCGTCGTATTGAGTAGGTTGTGCACATAGAGCAGCTCTTGGCGGCTCACAGAAGCATCAGCCGTAAAAGCAGTCATCCCCATCCCGATTTGTGCGGGCAGATTGGGCATCGCCCGAATGATTTTGGAAATGCCCAAGGCTTGTTGCAGGGTGAAGAGCTGCACACCGGCCATAATAGAAAGCACCAGCTGCTCGGGTTTGAGCCAGGGGCGTAGTTGGGCATAGAGCGAGGCGGTGTCTTGTGGTTTGACGGCCAGAATCAACAATCGAACTGCACTGACGGAAGCGTCGGCTTGCTGAATCACGTGGGGGAAACCCGCTTGGCGCAGCATATCAGCTTTTTCATCCGAATGCTCCAACAACAATAGGTCGTCTTTGGTAATGGCTTGCGATTGTAAGAAACTGTCTGCATAGGTCTTGCCCATACTGCCAACTCCGGCGATAAGTATTTCCATTGTAGTAATTAGATTTATGTTTGATAAAAGCTGCTCATACCCAATCAAAAACAGTTTGGGAAGTGTGTGTGCTGGAAATTATTTCGCATCTAGCAAATCAAAGCTAGCGCATTTCTACTGCTGACAACAGGCTATTTGAAAACCACTTCTTCTAAGAACTTTACCGTAGCTTCTTGTACTTTTTTGTACTGTGGGTTGGTATATTGCGAGGCGATGACGTGTGCTCCGGCATCGGGAAATGCTTGTGCACGTTTTTGGGACTTGGGGGTGGCGAGCATTTCAAACATTTGCAAGGCAGCTTCTACCGAGACGGTCTGGTCTTGGTTTTCTTCGTCTTTATAATAATACCCCATAAAGCAGGGTTGAGTAACTTTAGAGAAGGTTTCTTCGGTCATCACTGCCTCTGCGAAGGAAGTCAAGGCAATCACTCCTTGGAGATGGTAATGTTGTGACCAATATTGGGCAATTTTGCCCGTGCCGTTATTTTGGATGTATTCGCCTTGAGCCATTGTTCCAATTTGTCTTCCCCAAGGGTTGTTGAGTAGGTGAATGTAAGGTTTTCGAAAGACTACCAAAGGAGAGTAGAGTACCAGCGCAGCCACTGCCTCGGGGGTTTGTGCGGCTAGGTGCAGGGCCAGTGCGCCTCCGGTAGAAGTACCGACTAGAATCACTTTTTCGCCCAGTTGTTGGCCGATGGCCAGCGCTTCGGCAGCCGAAGCGATCAGCTGCTCAGGGGTAAGTTGTTTCATCGCATCCTTATCGCCTTGGCCGTGGCCTGCTAGGCGCGCTAGGTAGAGGTTGCAGCCAAGTTGGGCGGCCAAGCGCCGATGTACAGGGTGGCCTTCGCCTTGGCTGGCCGAAAATCCGTGCAGATACACAATACTGTAAGGGGTTTTGCGGCGGGTGCTGTCTGCCCATACAATGCGTGCTTCGTTATCAGGCTTTAGGTTATATTGTGCTTCGTGTGCGGCTATCTGTTCTTCGAGCGCATCAAAGTCTGAGGGCTGTGCCGGCAGCTGTACCGTGATATCGGGCTTAGGAGGCTTGGGACCCATCAGATACCCAACACTAAGGCAGGAAAATAGGATAACAAAAACGAGTAACAGGCGCTTGAAAGTCATTGGGGTGTGTGGTTTGTTTTGGTGCGAAAAAGTACAAGTAGTTATTAGTTTTTAATTTTGATAGCTATTCAGGAGATTCAAATGCTTGATTATTAGATACTTGAAGGAAAATAGGTTTCAACTTTAGGAATTTGGCATAAATACAACTGCTTGATAATTAGTGATTTATAAAATAAGCTTATTTAAAGCTGAACTATACAACAAAAGATAACTATTTGATAATAAGAGATTTACGGCAAATAATATCACCTAGGTAGTTACGTTTTATTGATTTGGTTTCGAGTGTTTAGTTGGTTTATTGATTTTTTAACATATTACACAATAAATATAAATTTTTATTTATAATTACAAATAGTTGTTTGAATTAAGAGATTTCTTGAGGTGTGGTAGTTTTTTTAGAATATCAATGGCGCAAGTTAATCTTCATTGGAGATAGTCTAACACATTCATTAACAGACACGTGAAGGTATTTTGGCCTAAATAATCTAAAACTCAGGAACTTTGGGCTTATGCGCTTGGTAGATGGTCGTTAGGCTTAGCAACAACAATACTAGCCACAGCCAAACCCACCCAGCGACGAGCGCCCACGATGACCACTGGCTCCACAGCTGAAGCGCCTCCCCTGATAGCCAAGCCCACAGCCCAGCGCAGGGCACCAACAGCCAACCCACCAACACACGAGGCCTGCCGATATTCCACAGGCACAATACCAAGACCAATATACTTAACCCAGCCCAGCCCAATAAAGCTAGGCTGCGCGGTAGATGGTCGAGCGCTTCTGGGGAGACACCGAGCTCAAAAACACCCAAAAACACCCAAAAAAGCACCCACAGGCAAGCCAAAATACTGAGGAAGTTGAATGTCTGACGCATAACTCTTGAGCACAGCAGGAATAATGGCTGTGAGACCAAAACTAGCAAATTATCATCGCAAGTACAAAAAATACTGCTTTCTGGCTGTTTGCCAAATATTTAATGTTCCTGTCGAATGTTGCGCCAGTAGTTAAACTTTTTCCTCACAGTAATTGTATATTTGTGAAAATATTAGTTACGAAAATCATTATGATTAACACCCATAACAAATTAGGCGTTTTTAGCCTGATAACATGCATAATATTATTACAGGCCTGTGGTGGCAAAGCCCCTCAAAAAGAGGCAGAAGAGCGCCTTGCCGTCATTAGTTTGAAAACCGTAGACACTCAAGTAAAACAGGAGTATGTAGCCGACATAGAGGCTGTCCAGAACGTGGAAGTACGCAATAAGGTATCGGGCTTTATAGAAAAGATATTTGTAGACGAAGGGCAAAAAGTATCTCAAGGCCAAGTGCTATTCCAACTCAATGATTCGGAATACCGCGCTCAGCTGGCAACAGCTACCGCCAACCTACAAACACTCAAGGCTGAAGCCCAAGCCGCCAAGCTCGAAGTAGACCGTATCCAGCAATTGGTAGATAAGAAGGTCGTCTCGAACACAGAGTTGGCGATGGCGCAAGCCAAAATGGCCGCCGCACAGGCCAAAGTAGCAGAAGCACAATCGCTGGCCGACCAAGCTGCGCTCCGCCTTTCGCATACCATCATCAAAGCACCTTTTGATGGCACTATCGACCGTATCCCCTTCAAGCAGGGTAGCCTCTTACAAGATGGCACACTCCTGACGACCATCTCCTCATTGGGAGCAGTATATGCATACTTCAAAGTATCTGAAGCCCAATACCTGCACTATATGCGCCGCCTCAAAAAAGAAGGCGATAACAACATCAATACCGTAGAACTGTTGTTGGCTGATGGAACAATCTATGAATACAAAGGGCAAATCGAAACCTTAGAAGGTGATTTTGAAAGCAGCACCGGTTCGATTGCTTTCAGAGCCAAATTCCCCAACCCTGACCACCTCCTCCGCCACAATGCCACCGGCAAGGTCATCATCACGACCCCTGTCGACAAGGCGCTGGTAGTGCCACAACGTGCCGTATTCGAAATCCAAGACAAGAGCTATGTCTTTGTCCTAGGGGTCAGACAACAAGGTACAGTCGCGGGCTTTTGTCCCCCAGCAGCGCCTGCCCAATTTTTATTTGGTGGCCTCAGGCCTCAAACCCGGCGACAAAATCCTCTATGAGGGCATCCAAAAAGTGCGCGACGGCGATGTGGTCATCCCCAAAGCCGCCAATCTCGATAGCCTCTACCAAAGCATCAGCCGATAACCAGTACTTCCAACTGACTTAAACATTATCATCACGCCTTTATGGTAGATACTTTCATCAAGCGGCCAATCCTGTCATTGGTCATCTCGCTCTTTTTTGTCCTTTTGGGATTGCTGGCATTGATTACATTGCCTGTTACCCAATTCCCAGACATCGCCCCGCCCTCTGTTACAGTTACGGCCAAATACAATGGCGCAAACGCCGAAGTAGCGATGAAGGCCGTCGCCACAACACTCGAACGCGCCATCAACGGTGTACCCGGAATGACCTATATGACCACCGTGGTCAGCAACAACGGTGTTACCCTGATACAAGTCTATTTTCAGGTAGGAACAGATCCTGATGTGGCTGCCGTAAGTGTCCAAAACCGTGTAGCTACTGTTATTGATGAGCTGCCCGAAGAGGTAATACGCGCCGGAGTGAGCACCGAGAAAGAGGTCAACAGTATGTTGATGTACCTCAACATCACCCACGAAGACACGACGGTAGACGAAAAATTCATCTACAATTTCACCGATATTAATATCCTCCAAGAGCTTAAAAGGATTGATGGGGTAGGTTTTTGCGAAATCTTAGGCTCGCGGGAGTATGCCATCCGTGTGTGGCTCAAGCCTGATAGGTTGGTGGCTTACAAACTTGATGCAGAAGAGGTAATTGCGGCCATACGCGCCCAAAACATCGAGGCCGCCCCCGGCAAAACCGGCGAAAGCTCAGCTCGGGCACCACAAATCAAGGAGTATGTACTCAAATATACCGGTAAGCTCACCAAGCCCGAAGAGTATGCCAATATCGTAATCAGAGCTGATGAAGATGGATCTATCTTGCGCCTCAAGGATGTAGCCGAAATAGAACTAGGCTCTGTTACTTACAATATGATGTCAGAAACTGATGGACAACCTTCGGCCTCGATTATGATTAAGCAGCGCCCGGGGTCTAACGCTTCCGAGGTAATCCAGAACGTAAAAGACCGGATGGCCGAGCTCAAGGCCACCAAGTTTCCGGCAGGGGTAGATTATAGCCTCTCCTACGATGTGTCGCGCTTTTTGGATGCCTCTATCCACGAGGTAATCAAGACCTTGATTGAGGCTTTCTTGCTGGTATTCTTGGTTGTGTTTATCTTCTTACAAGACATTCGCGCCACCGTCATCTCGGCGCTGGCGGTGCCAGTGGCCTTGATTGGTACTTTGGCATGTATGCAGCTGATGGGTTTTTCTATCAATATGCTGACACTTTTTGCCCTTGTACTGGCCATCGGGATTGTGGTCGATAATGCCATTGTGGTGGTGGAGGCTGTCCACGCCACCATGCTCACCCGGCACGTATCGGCCTACGAGGCAACCTTTATCGCGATGCGCGAAATCACGGCGGCTATCATCGCCATTACCTTGGTGATGTCTGCCGTATTTGTACCGGTGGCTTTCCTCTCCGGCCCTGTAGGGGTATTTTATCGGCAGTTTTCCTTGACCTTGGCTTTTGCCATCGTCATCTCGGGTATCAACGCCCTGACCCTTGCGCCCGCACTTTGTGCCCTTTGGATGAAAAACACCCACGGCGAGCCACCCAAGCGCAATCTCCTTGCCCGTTTCTTGCGCGGCTTCGACCGCCAGTATATGAAGGTGGAAAATGGGTATCGCCAAACCGTGATACAGTTGGCCGGGCGCAAGCTGGTAACGGCCTTGGTCTTGGTGGCCTTTGTCGTGGGCACGGGGCTGATGAGCCAAATACTACCTACAGGCTTTATTCCGAATGAAGACCAAGGGATGATTTATGTCGATGTGGTGTCGCCTGCCGGCGCTACGCTGGAGCGCAGTGCCGAAACCCTCCGCAAAATCCAACAAGTGGCTGCCCAACTCGAAGAGGTGGAGTCGGTCTCTACCCTGGCGGGTTTCAGTTTGTTGACCGAGGCCAATGGTGCTTCTTATGGGATGGGAATGATTAACCTCAAACCTTGGGACGAGCGCGAGCTCACCGACGAAGCCCTGATGCAGGTCTTGCGCGAAAAAACCAAGGACTTGGGCGAAGCCAATATCGAATATTTTGCCCCACCTGCCGTACCGGGCTTTGGGAATGCCGGCGGTTTTGAGCTGCGCCTCACAGACCAAACCGGCCTCCTTGATCTCAACAAGACCGCCGAGGTTACCCAACAATTCTTAGAAGCCCTGCGCAAACGCAAAGAGATTGCCGGTGCTTTTACGAGTTTCGATGCCAGTTTCCCACAATACCTCATACACCTCGACCCGGCCTTGGTAGCCAAAAAGGGGCTGACTGTGGAGAAAGCGATGGACAACCTACAGGTGCTCATCGGAAGTTTTTATGCTACCAATTTTGTGCGCTTTGGGCAAATGTACAAGGTGATGCTACAGGCCTCGCCAGAGTACCGCCTCAAACCCGAAGACCTGATGCAGCTCTATGTCAAAAACAATCAGGGAGAAATGGTCTCTTATGCCACTTTTGCCCGGATGGAGCGCGTCTATGGCCCTGAGCAAATCACCCGCTACAATATGTATGTAGCCGCAATGATCAACGGAGATGCAGCCAAAGGCTACAGCAGTGGGGAGGCGATTAAGGCCGTAGAAGCGGTGGCCAAAGAGGTATTGCCCAAGGGCTACAGCATCGAATGGTCGGGGATGACACGGGAGGAAATCCTTTCTGGCAATCAAACCATCTATATTTTTGCCATCTGTTTGCTGTTTGTGTACCTCATCTTAGCCGCACAATACGAGAGCTTTGCCCTTCCGATGGCCGTATTGTTGTCTTTGCCAGTAGGGGTGTTCGGAACCTACTTTTTCCTACAAATCACCGGGCTGCAAAATAATATCTACGCCCAAGTGGCTCTGGTAATGCTCATCGGCTTGTTGGGCAAAAACGCCATTCTGATTGTAGAGTTTGCTATGCAGCAGCAACAAAAGAAACAGATATCGGCCTTTGAAGCTGCTGTAGAAGGAGCTACTTTGCGTTTACGCCCTATCCTGATGACCTCGTTTGCCTTTATTGCCGGGATGATTCCGCTTTGCCTCGCCTCTGGCGCAGGGGCTTTGGGGAATAAATCAATCGGAGTGGCCGCCGCCGGAGGGATGCTCATCGGCACGGTCATCGGGGTGTTCCTCATTCCCGGGCTGTATGTCATCTTTGCCGAGCTAGGCAAGAAACGCAATGCCTCCGCTGCCGATATAGTGCCCGAAACAACCCTAACAGAAACCAACGCTTAACGCTTTTTTGATTCCCAAAAAATGTCATTCAGACTTCCAAAATCAATTATAGCCCCCATATTGGGGCTGTTGTTGATGGGCTTGCAGCTGTTTAGCGCTTGCAACAGCTTCAGACCCATCACCCTCGACACCGCCACTCTCAGCACGCCCGAGCGGTACGGCGATCGTGCGGCGGCCGATACCAGCAATACCCTTGGTGCGCGCCCTTGGGAGGAGTTTTTTACAGACTCCGCCCTCAAAGCACTGATTGCGGAGGCGCTGCGCAACAACCAAGACCTGCGCATTGCCCAACAGCGCATCTTGCAAGCACAAGCCCAACTACAGTTTGCCAAGGGCATTCGCCGCCCTACACTCGATGCCTTGGCTGTTGCCGGAGTTACCCGTTTCGGTGATTTCACCATCGACGGAGTCGGTAATTTTGATACCAATTTCTCCCCCAATGTTACGGGCAGCCGTGTGATTCCCAACCCTGTCCCTGATTTCTTCTTGGGCTTTCGTAGTAGCTGGGAAATAGACATCTGGGGCAAGTGGGGCGCAGCCAAAAAATCAGCCCAAGCGCGCTTGTTGGCCTCTCAAGAAGTACAAAACCTCAGCACTACCGAAGTAGTAGCACAGGTAGCTTCGGCCTACTATGAGCTGATGGCCTTGGACGAGGAGCTGGCCGTAATCAATCGCAACATCGCCCTACAAGAGAGCTTGCTACAGCTCATCCGCATTCAAAAAGAAGGGGGCAATGTAACGGCGCTTTCCGTACAACAGGCCGAAGCCCAACTCTACAATACCCAAAGCCTGGCCTTTGGCCTCCAGCAGCAGATTGTGGTGCTCGAAAACTACCTCAACTACTTGCTAGGTCGCTTTCCTCAGCCCATTGCCCGCAGCCAAGGGTTTATGGCCCAAGCCCTGCCCGATTTGGGCAATATAGGCAGCCCCGAACAGCTGGTGATGCGCCGCCCCGACATCCGCCAGGCCTTGTTGTTGCTCAATGCCAATGAAGCCGAGCTGCGTATGGCACAGTTGGCCTTCTTGCCGGCACTCAACCTCCAAGCCCAAGCCGGCTACAATGCCTTCCGAGGAGAGGTGCTTTTCAACACCCCGGCCTCCTTGGCTTACAATGCCTTTGCCGGACTGATAGCGCCTTTGCTCAACCGATACCAGCTAAAAGTACAAAAAAGTGTGAGCAAGGCCGAGGCCGAAATCGCCGCCCTACAGGTACAACAAACCTTGTTGCAAGCCTACGCCGAAGTGCTTAACCAGCGCCAACTCATTGACAACCTCGCCGCCGTAGAACGCCTCCGCCAACAAGAGGTGCAGGTGCTCAATCAGGCCGTTACGACCTCACAAGACCTCTTCGTAACCGGATATGCCAGCTACCTAGAGGTGATTGTGGCGCAAAAAAGTGTGCTCGAAGCACAAATGAGCTTCGTCGATATTCGCAAACAACAATTCCAAGGGTACATACAGCTCTACCGAGCGCTCGGCGGGGGCTGGTAAACCTATAATCAGCCTATTGACTAGCATCAATAAACCCCGCCAACTCCTAAAAAGTGGCGGGGTTTGTGATATGGGGGAATCTGTTGTTGGAATGGATGTTATATTTTGAGCAATATGAAGCAGCGGCTGAGGGGACGCTTAATTCCCATCGCCTCCGAAGGTCTTGATGCCTTCTTCAAACTCGTCTTTGCGGCGGCGCTTAGGCCCTTCATCCTTATTTTTTTGTTGGGCTTCTAGGTTTTTAGCATCCTTGGCTTCGTTTTTGGCGGCTAGGCGCTCCTGCTTGGCTTGCTCTTTTTTGCGTTTGGCTTGCAGGCGTTGGTCGTAGGCGCGGTTACGTTCGCGGTTGATTTGTACATACCGGCGGTGTTTCTGCACCTCGCGCTCGTCTATAGGCCTAAACTTTCCTATGGGCGCTTGTTGTGCGTCATAGGCTGTTGTTTTTTTGCGGAAAGTAAAATAAAACCAAGGCAAGCCACGATACATCTTGTAGGGCGATTCGGCATTGGCCCGCCCCTGACCCAGTTCCATTCCTGTGAGGTTGGCATCCCGGTTGGCACGGCGTGATTGGCGTTTGTTCAAGCCCACGGTATTCTTCGTAACCACTGCGATTTCTTTGCCATATTTGGGGTGGGTATGGTCTACCAAAATACCACAAGAGGGGATACGGCAGCGAGGGGGCAAGCACCCAGTCAACAATACTGCGGCCAACAACAGGTATATACTTGGGCGTAAGGAGCGGGGTATCAGTGTATACAACATAAGACTTAGGGCTGTTTGTGGTGAATAGCGATGAGGGTTTATAGGCTTGGTCAAAAAGCATACCGTATCCATAACGACAGGTTGTTTGCTTGAGGTATAAGCATTACCTTTGGTAAAGTTAAGCATACATTTTCAGAACGTAGTACTATAGGGCTACGTTCTGTGTCCAGCGAGTTTGTTTGCCAATGAAGTTTGCCCTGAAAGTTTGTGGGATGCGTTCTCCCGAAAACATCACCAACGTGATAAGCGCTGCCGCGCCACAGTACTTAGGCCTGATTTTTTACCCCAAATCGCCTCGGTTTGTCCCCCTCTCAGAGGCGGCGGCGCTTTCTGCCCTTGATTTTGGTGGGGTAAAGAAGGTCGGGGTTTTTGTCAATGCGGCAGAGGCCACCATCATCGAGCACCAAGCTGCTTTTGGGCTGGAGCTTGTTCAGCTTCACGGCCAAGAGTCTTCCGATTTTTGTGCTCGCTTGCGGGCTTTATTGCCCCAATCTTGTAATATTTTGAAGGCTTGGGGGCCGACCCCTGATACTGATTGGCAGGCCTTGGCCGCCTATGAGCCATACATAGTTGCTTTTTTGTTTGACACGCCCTCGGCTCAACACGGTGGCACAGGAAGGCGGTTTGATTGGTCGATATTGCAAGACTACCCTCTCAAAACACCTTTCTGGTTGAGTGGTGGGTTAGATTTGGACAATATCGCGGAGGCCTTGTTATTGGCCCAACAACAACGCTGGCCGCTTCAGGGGCTAGATGTCAACAGCCGCTTTGAGTTGGCTCCTGCACTCAAAAACACCGAGTTGTTGGCACAATTGCGCCAACAACTTGATACCTTTCATACTACCGAAGCGCAAAACTGAGCAATATAGCCTCGGCCAAAGCTTGTGTTTGGGGTGTGGGCATATATGCTTCCAAGGTATTGGTATAAGTCAATACGTATATTTTTCCTTGTTTGAGGTAATAATGCTGCCGCCATAACAACTTTTGTATGCCTTGTGTACCAGAGAAGATGACTTCATACAACTGGTCGGTGTCTTGTTGGCGGAAGTTGGCATACAATATTTTGGCATCCGTGATAAAGTTTTTGATTTGTGTGAGCGAAAGCTCGGCTATTTCCCCCAAGCCAACAGCGTTTTCTGTGGGGAATTGCTGTACCGTTAAGTTGACATTCGGTCTGAAACCATCGGGCTGTACTTGGTCAAAAACAATAAAGTGGGTACCCATCAGACCGCTTTGGTCTAGTTGCCAGTCGGCAGGATAACATATTTGGTATTGGGCAGTCCTCAAGGTATCCCACGGGGTGTCTTGTGCGTGTGCATCCACAGCCCAAAGTATGAGAAACAGAAAAAGTAGGCGAGCTAAAGAGTTCATTTTTTAGAGTTGTTGGATGCCACCAGCAATACTCCCAAGCCCAAACCTACAAAGAGGATTGCCGGCACGAGCATTGTGATGATGTCGATGTTTGGGTTTTGAACAACAGACATTGGAGGAATATTTTAATGGGGGAGTAGTGCTTCTAGCTTTTGTTTCAAAGCCATCACTTTGTCGTAGTCCGGTTGTTGGGCTATTTCGCTGCTGGGCGCATACCAGCTGAGTATTCGGGAGGGTTGGCGCGCCAGCGATACCTCCAGCCGGATGCTGGTTACGTGGTATGGGGGAGTGAGGCTGAGCGGTGGCGCTATGCGGCTATCTACCCAGAAGGTATTTTGCTCTAGCCACGTACGCAGCCCCTCTTCCTGCTCCGGGGTCAGTTTGGTTTGCAGCAAAGACGTAGGGCGCTTGCCAGCATTACGACCGTAGTGCTCTTGTTCATAAGTAAGCACCGACTGCCGAAGCTCCCAACGCTCCTCGGTACGGTGTGTGTCCTTAGATTTTTCTAATGTAATCACTTGCAGGCGCAACGCAGTAGTATTGGCCAATTTGGCGCTATCAATGGGTTCACTGCTGCTCCAACCCAACAATAAGGGCAATATGAGGGCGATATAGCTAATCATAAACTAGAGGTATATTTTTAGGCTTTTCGCAAAAAAAGCCAGCGTAAAAAAAGCCGAAGAAAAGCATAAACAGCCCTACAATGCTCAAAAATACAGGTTCAAAGTGGCGTTCCCAAAAAGCATACATCTTGGCTTGCTGAGGATTTTGGGGATTGTATATGACCGTTACCTCTTGGCCAATGCTATAAGGGAAAATATCCACATTTTGTGCTAACTCACTTTTGAAAACCACTTCTTGTCCTTCCTTGGTTATAAATCTAACCCAAGGCGACTGGTAAATGGCTTTGTGTTCGATTTCAAATACCTGTCCGGTGGTCAGTTCTCCGCCAGCTTCGAGGTTTATTTGTTGAACCAAAAACCACAGACCATAACCCAATACGGCTCCACCCAATATAACGATGGCAATCCCGACGAAAGAAGCTTTTTTGTATCCACCCATCGTACATGTGTTTGGCCAATCAGTGGGGTTTCTAAGCGTGTTTTGAGGCAAAGCCTGAGCTGATGCTATTTACATAAACGCAGGCATAGACGCAAAAGTTGTAGCCCTAAAACCTAGTCGAAGGCCTCAATTCAGAATAATCTTGCTTTCTGTACAGAGGTTGATGGGGCCGTAGCTCCAACTGTCGGCAGCGCTACTTACACGTACTTCCCAAGTACATTCTTGGCTATTTAGCTGATAGCTGAAGTTAGCGCCTTGTTTGAGGGCTGTTTTTTGGTCATAAACAGTAAACGTCTCGCCATTATCATTTTCAATGACAATACGGATGAGGTCTTCGCCGCTTTGATTTACAAAGACAACCTGCCGGTTGTTGGATGTTATGTCGGAGGCTCCCAACCAGATGTATATCCCACAAAGCAGGGAGAGGAGTAAATTTGCATTCATAACACTGGATATTGATAATTAGGTGATTAACGAAAAAGTTGGTTAAAAATTGTGAGTATCTTCGATGAGGTATTGGTTCAACAACGGGGCGACACTTTTAATCAACAGAAAAGGGTTGTCTCTCCACTGTTCTACGGTGGCGTGGGTATTGGTACAGGCTACTTGTTTGAACAAGCCGCTGTGCTGGAGGCGTTCGAGGGCGTTATTGCTGAATAGCCCGTGGGTTGTGATGGCATATACTTCTTCTGCGCCGGCTTGGTGGTAGGCTTGGGCGGCATTGATTAGGGAGCCTCCCGTGCGAATCATATCATCATAAATGACAACTTTGCGACCACGGACTTCGGCATTGATGCCTGTAATGGCGGTTTGGCTGCCGCTTAGACGGCGTTTGAACACAAAGGCAGCTTCTACGCCAATGTCGTTGGCCAAGGACTCTACCCACTTGGCGCGCCCCGCATCGGTACAGGCCAGCACAAAGTCTGTTTCGCCAAAAGCCCGGGCTGCTTCGATGACCAGCTCCTTAGCATAGAGATGTACGGGGCGGACGTGGTTTTCAAAATAATATTCCATCCCGGCCACGTGTAAGTCAATCATTACTAGCCTATTGTGCTTGTCTGCATAGGGGATAGAAGATAAGAGACGTGCTCTGGTTTTGGCAGTTACTACTTCCCCGCGCTTGACAGCACGCTCCATTGTCGCATAACCAAAATAAGGGACAACCAAGGTCAGTGTTTCAGCCCCATATTTGACCAAGGCGCAGGCCAAGTCATAGAGTTCGAGAGTGTTGGGGTCGTCTATAGTACCTCCTACAAGCACTACAGTGCGCTGCCTTACTTCGGTCAGGATACGCTGATAGCGCTCCCCATCAGGGAAGTATTTGACAGTAACTTCCCCGCGCTCCCATCGGTCGGGGGCTTGGGCTAGTAGTTCTTCGAGAAGGTATTGGTAGGCCTGTGTGGCAAAGAGTATGGGTCGGTTCATAGACTTGAAAACAATGCTAGGGGTGATGCTCAATAGCTCATCTGCCACCAGAATCGTACCATTCCCGCTGACAGAAGTCAAAACCTGCATCAGCCTGAAAGATTGGCAGGCTTGAGACTGACGCAGGCGCGGGGGTATAAAAGATGTTTATGCTACTAGATATTTTTGGAAAGATAGCCCCTACCGCGAATTAACACTGTAGGTGCGCCACTGGACATTGTTGGAAAAGTAGCTCGGAGCTAGAGATCCGAGACAAGCCGAGGCCTCATTTTTTTTGGGGATAAGATAAGACTTAGCCCACAGTTTTAACTGTGGGTTTGAAAAATGTCCAGCGGCGTAGGCAATAAGCAAAGCCACTCCAAAATTGGAATGGCTCGTATAGGAAAACCTTTGAGTTACTCAAAAGCAGCTTGCTTGGGACTAGAAAGCGTATTTACCTTCGGCAATCAGGCGGTCGGCAATCTGACGACGTAGGGCTTTGGCATTGATTGGGTTCAGCTCAGTATATTGGCGTAAGGCGGCTAGGGCCTGGGCATAAGCTTCACCTTGAGCAATGGCGCTGAGCACCTCTTTGCCATTGAGGTAGACTTGGTCGGCGGCCTCTTGTAGATAAATTTTGGCCATCATCTCTTGGTATTGACAAGCCTCTGTACCGCGTTGTTGGATGAGTTTCTGGGTACGCAACACTACCGACTCGGCGGCGTACACCTCTACCAACATATTGGCTAGGCTGATAAGCAGCTCTTGCTCGTCTTTGATGGCTTCTCCGACGTGCTGGACGGTATGGCCTATCATGAGCAACAGCGCTTTTTTGAGTTGTTTGGTGGCAGCCTCCTCATAGCTTAGCGCAGTGCCATCAGTTTGGCGTGGGGCGATACCTTGGCGTACTTCGGCTTGCACAGCCTTGATGGCGCTCATCAGGTCAAGCTCACCTTTGAGGCCGCGCTTGAGGATGGTACTGATTGCGAGAATGCGGTTGATCTCGTTGGTACCTTCAAAAATACGGTTGATGCGTGCATCGCGGTAGCAGCGGTCTGCCGGAGCGTCAGCAGAGTAGCCCATTCCACCAAAAACCTGTACGGTCTCGTCTACGCAATAGTCCAATACTTCAGAGCCGTGAACTTTCATCAGGGCACACTCGATGGCAAATTGCTCGAAACTTTTGAGCTTGGCTTCGGCCTCTTCCATCCCTTGGGCTTGGAAAGCCTCGATGCAGTCGTCTATATTTTGCCCGGCGCGGTATACAGCCGATTCGCTGGCGTAGATACGCACGGCCTGCTCTGCCAGTTTGTGTTTGATAGCACCGAAGTTGGCAATGGCCGTCCCAAATTGTTTACGTTCGTTGGCATAACGAATGGCGTGGTTGAGGGCTGCGCGTGCACCACCAACATTAGAAGCCCCTAGCTTGATGCGCCCAATATTGAGGATGTTGACGGCAATCTTGAAGCCATTGCCGCGCTCCGAAAGTAGGTTTTCGACCGGCACGTGGCAGTCGTTGAAAAAAACTTGGCGTGTGTCAGAGCCTTTGATGCCCATTTTGTGCTCGGGGGCGTTCATCGTGATGCCACCAAAGTCTTTTTCTACAATAAAGGCCGACAGATTTTTGTCATCGTCTATTTTGGCAAATACAATAAACAAATCAGCAAAACCGGCATTGGTAATCCACATCTTCTGCCCATTTATGACATAGTGTTTGCCGTCGGCAGAGAGGGTTGCGCGTGTTTTGCCTGAGTTGGCATCCGAGCCAGAATCAGGCTCAGTGAGGCAGTAGCAGGCTTTGAGCTCGCCAGTGGCTAGTTTGGGCAAATACTTGGTTTTTTGGGCTTCGTTACCATAATACTGGATGGGGAGCGTGCCGATACCGGTATGTGCCGAGAAGGCCACCGTAAACGAATGACCGCCGCCAAGGTAGTCTGTTACCAACATTGTAGCGTTGAGGTTCATCCCAAAACCTTCGTATGCCTCAGGAACACCAGTGGCCAGAAGCCCCAGCTCGGCTGATTTGTCCAATAGCGAGGCCATCAGCTCGGGGCTTTCGGCCTTGTCAATTTTATCAAGGATAGGCAAAACCTCCTTATCCAACAAATCGAGACAAGACTGCGCTACCATCCGCTGCTCTTCGTCAAACTCTTCGGGGATAAATACCTGTGTCGCAGGAATATCTTTGACAAGAAATTCACCGCCTTTGACCAACTCTTTATTTTCTATTGCTTGCATATAGAGTAATGATTTTTTGTTTGGAATGAGGGTAGGCAAATATACAAAAAATATGGTATGCGTGCATACTATATCCTTGATTTGTTAGACTGGCTGTATATCCAAATTGTTTGTGTGTTATGGGGGAGGTAGTTTGGAAGTAACACCTAGTCAGCATTAGTTTGGGTAATGTACGCTGAAAATCCCTGAAAATCAAATCTATCCAATCCTTTAATGATTTGAATCTTGGTATTGATTCCGACATCATCAATAATCGATACCTACCTGTTCTAGGCTTTGCCAGTTCCCGCGCCAAGTAGGAATTCGCAAGAGATGGTGAAGTTGTTGCACAAATGTTGTTCGAGGAATATGTATAGCGCCTAGGCTTTCGAGATGGGTAGTATGTACCTGACAGTCGATGAGTTGGAAGTCGAGTTGGGCGAGTTTTTGGGTCAGTGTCAAGAATCCTGCTTTAGAGGCATTGCTGACCTTGCTGAACATCGATTCGCCAAAAAAGACCCTTCCCATACTGACTCCATACAGCCCCCCGACGAGTTGCTCATCTTGCCATACTTCTACGGAGTGTGCGTAGCCTTGGTGGTGTAGGTCTAGGTAGGCTTGTAGCATTTCGTCGGTAATCCAAGTACCATATTGGCCGGAGCGGGGGATGTGGCGGCAAGCACCTATGACTTGCTCGAAGGCTTGGTCGAAGCTGACACGGAAGCGCCCTTGGCGCAAAATTGTGCGCATACTTTTAGAAACCTTCAGGTTCTTTGGATAGAGGACAAAGCGCGGGTTGGGCGACCACCAGATGATGGGGTCGCCTTGCGAATACCACGGGAAAATACCCGAGCGGTAGGCCAACAAAAGGCGCTCTTGGGAGAGGTCGCCACCAAGGGCTAAAATGCCGTCTTCGTCGGCTAGCTCTACGGGGGGGAAGTACAGGTTTTGGTCTAGGAAATAATACATAGTAATCGTTTGGTGTAACAGAGCCAATAACCCTACCACGGAACTATTATGGCAAGCCTATGGTCGAGATTGAGGCTTATATTGGCAAAAATCCCTACTTTATACCGAATCAAAATTGGGTAATGTATGTTCTGACAATCACAGAGAGAGGTCGTATACAGGTTGTCAATTTCGCTTTTGTATTTGGGTTAGCACTGCTTCGAGCGTATGTACGGGCAACTGACAAGCTTGTTCAAAACACACATAGTAGGTGTCCTGTCCGTTGAGGGCTTGCCTTTGGTGTAGGAGAGGTAACGCACTGGGCGCATCAGGTGTTTTGGCGGCCACAAGGTAGTTGAGCACAAACTGACGGTCAAGCTGGCGGGAGGCCGTTTGTGGGTCGGCAACTACCATTGCGACCTCGGCAGTAGGCACTGCCAACATCGCATAGAGGCAGGCCCAGTTGCTAAGGTATTCGGCATTGGTACTGAGCTGAGGCGATACTAGGCTGAGCATATCAGCGGCTTGTTTGCGCCACTGGGGCTTGTCGAGCAGCAGGCCTAGGCGGTGTAGGTTAAGCGCCATGGCAGAGTTGGATGCAGGCATAACCCCATCGAATATTTCTTTTTTGCGGGCAATAAGCTGGGCTGCATGGGCAGCAGTAAAAAAGAAAAGCCCCTCAGTCTCATCCCAAAAATGTGTTTGTGCGCCCCGAACAAGGGCCTCTGCCTTAGCAAGCCAAGAGCTGTCGAAGGTAGTTTGGTACAAAGCAGTATACGCTTCTATGAGAGCGGCATAATCTTCTAGGTAGGCCTCGATAGCCGGCCCATTATCAGATTTGGGGCTTCGGTACAGCGTTCCTTTGGGGCTGCGCAAGGTTTGTTCAATCATTTGAGCACAGCTGAGAGCCGCCTCCAACCAGCGTTCTTGGCCAAAGACACGGTAGGCCGTGAGCAATCCTGTGATTGCGAGCGCATTCCAAGCACAGAGCTGCTTTTGGTCGGTATGTGGACGTGGGCGTTGGGAGCGTGCTTGGCGCAGGGTGTGGTGCCAAAAGGTTTTGACCTCCTGTAAGCCCTCAGGGCTTAGCCGATGAGCTTGGGCAAAGGCTTCATCATCGACCTTACTGTACAGAATATTCTTGCCCTCTTCCCAGTTGCCTTCTGGGCGAAGCTCATAGTAGGCTGCCAACTGTGCCAAATCTGCCTCGGAGAACAAGGCCTGTAGCTCGGCATAAGTCCAGCAATAATATTTCCCCTCTACCCCATCAATAGCAGCATCGACGGCGGTATAAAAGCCCCCTTGTGGTGCTTGTAGCTCCCGCAACAAGAAATCGGCGGTATCAGTTACGACCTGAGCGAATAGCGGACTAGGCTCAAGGGTATAGGCACGCGCATACAGGCCGAGTAATTGGGCACTATCGTAGAGCATTTTTTCAAAATGTGGCAGAAACCAAGACGCATCTACCGAATAGCGGGTAAATCCGCCGGCGACAGGGTCATAAATCCCCCCCTTGGCCATCCGTTCTAGCGAAAGTAAGAGATGATGCCTGGCCATCGGGTCTTGGGTAGCTTCGTAATAATACATCAAAAACCAATAGAGCGTAGGCGTTGGGAATTTGGGCGCTTGGCGCAGCCCCCCATATTCAGGGTCAAAATCTTCGGCCAGTTTTTGGAATATCTCCCTGAGGACTTCGGGCTTGTATGTTTGTACTGCAGCCGGAAAGAGCTGGTATTTTTGCACTTCACTACTTTGAATAGCCTTTGCCAACTCCTCTGCGCTATCCTCTAGCTCTTGGCGGCGCGTCTGGAAAACGTCTGCCACATTGGCCAAAAGCGCTATCCATTCTTCAGGAGGGAAATAACTGCCTCCATAAAAAGGCTTGCCCTCTGGGGTTAGGAGCACATTGAGCGGCCACCCGCCCCGCTGCCCCAAGGCCGATACCGCATCCATATACACCGTATCAATATCGGGGCGCTCTTCGCGGTCTACTTTGATACAGACAAAGTGTTGGTTCATCAAAGTAGCTACAGTTTCATTGCCAAAAGATTCGGCTTCCATCACATGACACCAGTGGCAGGTCGAATACCCAATACTGAGCAACAGCGGTTTGTCTTCTGTTTTGGCACGTTGGAGCGCCTCTTCGCCCCAAGGATACCAATCGACGGGGTTGTAGGCGTGTTGTTGGAGGTAAGGGCTGGCACTGTGGATGAGTCGGTTGGGGCTGCTATTGGGTTTCATATTGGTGTGGCTAAATATGGCTCAAGATAATAAATAGGGGCGAGCAGTACAAACACTCACCATACAAACAAGACGACACGAGGGGCAGTATAAAGCAGGTTTTGGCTATATTGCAAATTTTAATTGCATTTCTAGGTTACAACCTGTATTTTTGCTTTATTGCCTATTATTCTCTCTCACCTAAAAACCCCTTGCAAGCCCTATGTCTCAAGAAATATTAGTAGAGCAATTGCAAGCACTCGAAAAAAAGCTCCATAAACTGGTCATCAAGTGCAATACCTACCAAAAAGAGAACGAACGATTGGTAGAAGAAAATATTCAACTACAAGAAACCGTCAAAAAACAAAAAGAAGAATTAGATACTTTTCATAATCAAGAAAATTTTAGTAGTATTGTTGCCTCAATAGCAACCGGAACAGAAGATACCGTAGAACTTAAAAAGAAACTAGACGAATATATCGACGAAGTAGACAAGTGTATTGCCCTTTTGGGTAAATAATATATGCTTTTGTGGTTTGGTCTTATTTAAGGTATGACGCTTCAACCAAATCACGCTTAGCACTATTTAGTTTATTAATCGTTGAAAGAAGCGATGCAAGTATGGGCGAAAAGCTTTCTATAAAAATAAAAATTGCTGAACGGGAATACCCGATGCGTACCAGTGTCGATACTGAAGAATTGCTCCGCAAAGCTGGTCGACAACTCAATGAACGCATCCAAAGCTACCGCGAGAATTATCAAATCGAAGATCGCCAAGACCTGCTCGCAATGGTGGCCTTTGATTGTATGGTAGCGCTGCTGGGGCAGCAGACAGAAAGCGAATCGACCCAATCGCTCCTGAATCAAAAGCTTCAAAAATGGGACGAGCTGATTACCTCAGCCCTCAAATTGGACTAGGCCTCAGCGGGTACTTGTATTAGTTTTTTAGTTTGTTCTCATCCTCTCTTCATTCGTTCTGTCGTTGTTATCGGGATCGCACCGCTACCACCTATGGTGTATTATGGTAGAATGATTTAAAAGTCCACTCCCCGTCAATGATAGTATATATAACCCTCACTGCCCTCATTTCTATCGTGATAGGAATCGCGATAGACCGCAGCTTGCTCAAGAAAGTACTCAAACGCAAAGAGCAAGAAGCCGAAGCCAAAGGCCAACAGTTAATCGAACAGGCAAAAATGCAAGCCAAAAGCATTGTGCAAGATGGCGAAAACCAAAAGAAAGACCGCCTGCTCGAAGCCAAGGAGAAGTTTCTGAAACTCAAGGCCGAGTTTGAAGAAGAAGCCAACCGCAAGAAAAACCAAATCATCGGCAACGAAAACAAGCTCAAACAACGGGAGCAAAACCTCACCAAGCTGATGGAACAGACCAAACGCCGCGAGGCGGAGCTGAATGCCCTCAAAGAAAGCTTGCAAGAGCAAGCCGATTTGGTCAATAAGAAAAAAGAAGAGGCCGAACGCTTGCGACTCTCGCAAGTAAAACAACTGGAGAAAATAGCGCATCTCAGCGCCGAAGAAGCCAAACAACAACTGATGGAGGCGCTGCGACAAGAGGCCGAAACACAAGCCGCCTCCGATATCAAAAACGCGCTGGAAGAAGCACGCCTGACTGCCACCAAGGAAGCAAAAAAGGTCGTCATTCAAACAATCCAACGCACGGCTGCCGAACACGCCATCGAAAACTGTGTGTCGATTTTCCATATCGATAGCGATGATGTAAAAGGTAAAATCATTGGCCGCGAGGGGCGTAACATCCGTGCGCTCGAAGCCGCCACCGGAGTAGAAATCATTGTGGATGACACCCCCGAAGCCATCATTATTTCAGGCTTTGACCCTGTGCGCCGAGAGGTTGCCCGCCAAGCCCTACAAGGCCTCGTTACCGATGGGCGTATTCACCCTGCCCGCATCGAAGAGGTAGTGGCCAAAACACAGAAAAGCATCGAAGAGCAAATCTTAGAACTTGGAGAGCGTACGGTGATCGACCTAGGCATTCACGGCCTACACATCGAGCTCATCAAGCTCGTTGGGCGGATGCGCTTCCGTTCTTCGTATGGCCAAAACCTACTCCAACACTCTCGCGAGGTAGCCAAGCTTTGCGCAGTGATGGCTTCGGAGCTAGGGCTAAACGCAAAACTGGCCAAACGTGCCGGCCTCTTACACGATATCGGCAAGGTATACCAAGACGAAACCGATCTCCCACACGCCATCCTTGGGATGGAGCTGGCCAAAAAGTATAAAGAACACCCAGAGGTGTGTAATGCTATTGGTGCTCACCAC
This sequence comes from Eisenibacter elegans DSM 3317, assembly GCF_000430505.1. Lineage (NCBI taxonomy): Bacteria > Pseudomonadati > Bacteroidota > Cytophagia > Cytophagales > Microscillaceae > Eisenibacter > Eisenibacter elegans. Next base: position 114,913 of record NZ_AUMD01000021.1, read on the forward strand.
GACGAAATCGAAATGACTTCGCTCATCTCGCCCATCGTACAGGCCTGTGATGCTATCTCCGGCTCACGCCCGGGCGCTCGACGCGAGGTGATGGAGTCATACATCAAACGCCTACACGACCTAGAAGCGCTGGCGCTCTCCTTCAATGGGGTTACAAAATGTTATGCCATTCAAGCCGGACGAGAGCTGCGTGTCATTGTAGATGCCGACCACGTATCGGATGAGCAAGCGAGCATGCTGTCTTTTGAAATCTCTAAGAAAATCGAAACGGAAATGCAGTACCCGGGTCAAGTAAAAGTAACGGTCATCCGCGAAATGCGCGCCGTGAGTTATGCCAAATAGTGGCTCAAGAGATAATCTACTTCTTGGGTAAAAAAACAAACCCGTTTGGGAAACAATGTTTCCAGACGGGTTTTATTGTTTGGAAGAGCATTCAGAAAAACTACCCAAAGTAGCCTAAGAGGGGTGTCTTTGTGCGGATATCGCCATTGTACTGCTTCGGGAATGGGCAAGTTATACCAAGATTCACAAGATTTGGAAATTTACAGGAGCTGATTTCCCAAACCAATTGTAGTCGGGTATATTTATTGAAAAGCTACACACCACTGGACATTTTCAAATCCCACAGTTAAAACTGTGGGTTAAGTCTCATTGTACCCCAAAATGAAACCTCAGCTTTTCCAAAAATGCCCAGTGGTGTGGAAAGGCTACATTTTTTCGTAAATGGCGCGAATATCTTCTCTTTTGAGTTTCTGTTCCCAATCGAGACCGATGGCGTGATTCCACATATGTTTGAGTGCCCAGGTTACGTCAATCATCTGTTCGATTTGGGCATCTGTCCAGTCTTTGGCAAGATTTTGAGGGATGTGGATATTATTTTTGGCCACCATCTGGTTAAACTCTTCGACTCCCTGAGGGTAGTAGTCGCCAAGGTGGGGGAAGATGATGCAGTTGGCGATGCAGTGGCGCGTTCCGAATACAAAAGACAGCCCATAAGAAAGAGCGTGGCACACACCCACCTCTGAGTAGGTCAGGCTAAGTCCGCCCATATATGAGGCGACCATCAGTTTTTCGTTGTTGATTGGTGTTTGGCCAAAGCCATCGCGGAGATATACATCTTGGCAGAGGTCGATAGACTTATAGCCGTAGGCTTCGCTAAAGGTGTTTTTGTAGTGTCCGTTCATTGATTCTACACAGTGGATATAGGTATCCATTCCGGTATAGAACCATTGGTTTCGGGGGACATCGGCGATGAGCTCGGGGTCAAGCACGATTTGGTCAAACACCGTCCAGTCGCATTTGAGGCCGAGTTTTTTCTCAGGCCCAGTCAGTACGGCAGTCATCGATACCTCTGCGCCAGTACCCGAGATAGTGGGTACACCTACGTGGTATACGCCTGGTTTTTGGATAAGATTTAGCCCTTGGTATTTGGTAGAGGAGCCTTCGTTGGTGAGCATCAGGGCAACAGCCTTGGCGATGTCCATCACGCTACCGCCACCAATTCCGATTACGCCGGCGGGCAAGCCCTTGGTCTGTAGGATATGGTCGCGGAGCTGGTCTACTTGCTCAGTGGTAGGCTCGTGGTCGTCTACATCCACAAACAGGAGCATGTCGTGGGCGTGGGCGGGCACGCGCTGCGCGAGAGGCTTGTCTTTGAAGTAGTTGTCTACCAAGAAAATCATTGGGGCTTCGGGTGTAGGGCGTTTGGCAGCCAAGATATCGTCGAGTTGGTTGAAGCTACCGGCTCCGAAGACGGTCTTATCAACGCTTTTAAAATTTTTCCAAGTATTTGTCATATTGTGTGTGGAAGCGTTTGGGTGGTAAGGAGTATAAACGTTGGGGGGCTACACAGGCGTAAGCGGCTTAGTGATGCGCCAGCAGTACCCCGCAGCGAAGCGAGGAGTACAGCGGCGCAGCACGACCCCGAAGGGGGAAGCCCCAAACCTAGGGTCTCCCTCCGGCAGTGAGGTTTTAAACAAGTGCTTAGGCCAAGGCTTCGCGCAAGACAGCGGTGAGCTGTTGGGTAAAGGCTTTCAGCTCGTCTTCGGTCCAAGTAACGCGCACGACCATAGAGAGCAAACGGCGCATGACCTCATCTGTTTTGGGGAGATTGAGGTGGATGGTGCGGTAGTCTTGTGGCAGCTCATCGAGGGTTTGGGCGTGTACTTTGGCGATGGTTTTCATCTCGCGGAGGTGCTCCCAGTTTTTGATGTAGTGGAAGTTGTTGTCATACCAATATTGCACTCCGATACTGGCCTTTTGGAAGGCTTGTTGTACTTTGCGGGTGGTGGCTTCGTCGGGCAAGAAGAAGTCGATAAAGGTAGCGGCATCACCGGCAGGGTCGGGGATGTGTCGGAAGCTGATTTGGGGGAACTGTGCCAGACAGTCGTGCAGTATTTTTTTGTGTTTGCGTTGCTGTTCGATGATGTAGGGCAGCTTTCGGGCTTGGGCTAGGCCTACGGCGGCGTTGAGCTCGCCCATGCGGTAGTTGAACCCTACGATGGGGTGTTGCTCGGCGCCACGGTTGTCGCCGATGTGGTCGTGGCCGTGGTCAGAGTATTGGTGGGCATAATCGTATAAGACGGGGTCGTTGGTGATGACCGCTCCACCTTCGCCGGCAGTGATGATCTTGAAGAAATCAAAAGAGAAGCAGCCCATTTTGCCAAACAAGCCTACGTGTTTGCCCTTGTAGGTAGCGCCCAGAGCCTGAGCCGAATCTTCGATGAGCAGGAGGTTGTGCTCTTCACAGATGGCCATAATCTCATCGAGGCGTGCCATAGAGCCACACATATGCACCAGCACGACGGCCTTGGTGCGTGGGGTAAGGGCGGCACGGATGCCTTCGGGGCTGAGGCAGAGGGTCTCGTCGATTTCGGCAAACACAGGGACTGCCCCGCCGAGGAGTGCGCCTTCTACCGTGGCGATGTAAGTGAAGGGCGGGACAATAACCTCGTCGCCGGCACCAATACCACAGCAAGCCATTGCAATGGCTACGGCAGTAGAGCCGCTGGTGCAGGTATGGGCGTATTTGGCTCCCGTAAATTTGGCCAGCTCAGCCTCAAATTCTTTGGCCTTCCAATGGCCGTTGCGGAGGTTGTCGTGGTTGTATCGGAAAAGAATGCCCGTTTCGAGCACATCGTTTACTTCTTTACGCTCTTCAGCGCCGAATAATTCTGAACCCGGCATAATCTCATTTTTTAGGTGAATGAATTGACTAGTCCTACAAAATTACGCAGCCAACTAGGATTTTGACGAATGCCGGCTGATTTTTTATTGCCAATACCAAGCCTCACGTGCTTTGGCTGACATCAACAGCAGAAAATTCAGATAAGCAACAAAAAAACAGCAGAACATTCCTCAACTCCAAAGCTTTCTTGTAAATTAGCCACTAGCTCTGATGACTAAACGCATTCACCTATGACTCCTGAACAGGCTCGTCAGCTTGAAATATTACAAGCCCGTATTAATAACCTACAAGCTACTTTGGGGCGCATCCAACAACAAGTGGTCTTGCTACAGAATGATATGACGCTATTGCGGCGCGATATTATAAATCGTCAAGCGCCCCTTGAGCCTAGTAAGCCTCAAGCCTTTGCTTCCGAGCTTGATGCCCAACCGACGGCTTTTGAGATGGCCTCGAAGCGAGTAGAGGCATTAAAGCAAACCGAGGAAAGGGTTGAGACTCCAATAGCCCCCCCCAAAGAAGACACACAAGCACCGCCGCCCCAAGACTTCGCCCCCTCTCCAACGACCCAAGATTGGGAGAATTATCTTGGAGGTAATATTTTGGGCAAAATCGGGATGTTTTTACTCCTCATTGGGATGGGCACGCTCATCAGTTATGCCGTTACCAACAACCTCATCTCTCCGATGATGCGCGTGGCCTTGTCTTATGTGGCCGGTATGGTGTTGGTAGGAGTAGCCTACAGGCTCGAAAAAAACTACTCCAATTATGCTGCTTTGCTCTTGGGGGGGGGATGTTCGTTGTTGTATTTCACAACCTATCTAGGCTATAGTTTTGAAATATTGACCCTGCCCCCAGGGGTGATTTTTGCGATGCTGGTACTTGTTTCGGTCTTTGCTACCGGTGCAGCTATACGGATGAATCACGAGTTGGTAGCCCTTTTGGGGATTGTTGGAGCTTATGTAGTGCCTATTTTGTTGGGCAATTCGGCCAACCAAGGAATGCATTTGTTTTTCGGGTATATGGCCTTGCTCAATGGGGCGGTACTGTGGTTGGCTCTGTATAAACGATGGCAAGTATTGAGCTATTTTGCCTTTCTATTTACTTGGGGTGCATTTCTGATATGGTATACCACTGCTAACCAAAACGACTGGTATACGGCTGCGGTCTTTTCGACCGTGTTTTTCTTGCTTTTTTATGGTGTTTGGGTGTCTCAGGCCTGGCAAGCCCCCAAGGAGGAATCACAACGCTTCTGGGTGTTGCTCAATGCAGGGCTGTATTTTGCCCTTGGCCTGACGATATTCTCGACAAACTATGCAGATACGACCTCAGTATGGTCAGACCAGTGGTTGATTGTCTTGGTGGCTTGGTTATGGGATGTTTCGGATGTTTACAGAGGACTTTTTGCCCTTGCCAATGGGCTGATGCATACGGCGGTGCTCGCGGTGCTGTGGTTTCGTCAGTATCAAAATGACCAAACCGGCACTCATCGTGAGCTGAACAAAACGATTTTCTTGCTGGCTTTCAGCGGCATTACGGTAGCTATTCCCTTGCTCTTCCAAGGGAGGATAACGGCGATATTCTGGGCCATCGAGTCTTGCGCCCTGTTGGTGTTGGCGGGCAGGGGGCTTTCACCACTGTTTCGTATTGCGGCTAACTTTGCCTTGCTGATTGCCTTGTTGTCTACACTCTTCAATTGGTTAGAATATACCGACAATACCTTGCTGCGCCCTGTTTTCAACAGTGTTTTTGTGAGCAGTGTTTTTGTTGTGGCAGTTTTGGGCTTTTGGGTATATTGGCTTAATAGACCCGAAATGGAAGAAAATACCAGCCATATCTCTAGATCGCTACTGCTGTTGACACTCCTCCTTACAGTCTATGTATTGGGCTTATTAGAATGGCACAACAGCCTCTATTGGGTGGCTAAATATGGCGTTCAAGGGTATGAAAATGCCGTATTTTGGTCGTATTATTGGCTCTTGGGCGCTACAATATATACAGCCCTGTTCTTGACAATGATGCTCTTGATAGGAATGAACCACCTACAGGCAGACTTTACGCAGTGGGCGATACAATTGAGCAGCATAGTGTTGCCGATAGGTGGAGTGCTGGGCGTGATTACTACCCAAAATCTGCTCAATAGCTACTATGAAGCTATGGTGCTAGACAAGGAACTTTTGCCCGGGCTGCTTTTCGCCCGGATAGGATTTTATGCGGCCTACTTGCTGCTGATAGCGGCAGCGCTGCGCCTGACTCAGAAGCAGTGGCCTTTATTCAAATCCTCACACAATACCCTAGTCTTCCTCACACACGTATGGGTGTTGTGTTTCCTGAGCTGTGAGGTACGGGCTTTGGCCTATGCCCAAATTATACAAAGCCCTATCAATAGCCTCAAAATGCTCTACAGCAAGCTTGAGTTTGTATATGGCACAGGTTATACTATCCTTTGGGGTGCTTATGCGGTAGGCTTGATGACCTTCGGTATCTGGAGCCGCCAGCGTACCCTGCGCCTGACTGGAATGGCCTTTGTAGGCTTGGTGCTGCTCAAAATCTTTACGGTCGATATTATCCGGATGGAGACACTGGCGCGCATCATTACTTTCTTGATATTATCGGTTTTGTTCTTGGTTACGGCCTTCTTGTACCAAAAATACAAAGAGGTGATTCTGGCTACTGATGAACCGGAGGATGCCCCCAACAATCCTACAGAAACAACAGATTCCTTTTAGTATCGGCTTGGCGAAGAATCCACTTGGCAATCTCCAAGTGGATTACCGCTCACACCACTGGACATTTTTGGAAAAGTAGCTCGGAGTTCTAGCTCCGAGACAAATTAAGACCTCATTAATCACATAGTTTTGTTTGGGGAAAGCCACGCCTGAGGAGCCTATTCAGGGCTGTTTTTTAAGGGTTTTGGTAATGATTTTGTCATTTAAGAAGCGGTAGCGCACCTTTCCAATGACTAGCCCCTGTTTGGTTTCGAGTGTGTTGAGGTCATACCAGTCGTTTTCCATTGTATGGAGCGAGCCCTTGGTGCCGTAGGCAATGGCGATATAGTCGGGTTGGATGCCTTGGTCAGCGTCGCAGAGGATGACATGTACTTGCTGGTTGTGGGTGCGACACACACGGATCAGCTCGGGCAGGAGCTGTATATCGCGGGCGGTAGACTTGCTGTCAGCAATGAAGATGATATTGGCCGCTTCGGGGTGTTTGCGGGCGGCATAGAGCAGGGCTTCGAGGTCGTTTTCGGGCAAGTCTCCTCCGCTACCGGCTTTGGCGGCGCGTGCCATTGTCTCCACAATGTCTTGGCTGCTCATCGAGGGGCTGCGGTGTAGCCCTCCTGTTCGGCCAATGACCTTTTCGGCAGCAGACTTGCTGTCGCCATCATTGAAAAATAGCAGCATCCGCACGGATTCTCGCGAGGGCTCGTTTTTCCGAAACCATACCAAGAGCTGTGCGCCATAGTGGTACATACTGGCTGTCCAATCGACGACAATTACATTTTTGGGCCATTGTTGCCAATTGCGGCCTACAGCCTTGAAGACGGTAGAGTCGGGCGTTACATAATCTTGGGCGACGATTTGGTAGATATTTTGAGGCTGGCGATAGTCCATATTGGGCGCATCTTCTATGGGTAGTAGGCGCTCGGGGATGGGGATAGGATCGTCATAAGTGGTGGTATTGTTCCCACCCCCTCCGTCGTTGTCGGGTTGGCGGTCGGGCTGTTGGGTGGTCAGGCCTTGGTCGGTGGGGGTTTGGGTATCGGGTAGGGCGGTGAAAAACACCACGATACCGTGAAACATCGCCTGCGCATCGGGGTAGGTTTGGGCGTAGGTCTGGGCGATGTAACGCCACGGAATGTTGGTGTCAATCAACTGGGGTAGGTATTTGGCTACTTCGTAAATGCGGCTGCGGTTTAGCTCGTCGAAGTTGCGCCCCTTGGGGAAATCAGTATAGACGAGATGTACCGAATCTATTTGTTTGTTTTTGAGGGTTTGTAGGTCTTCGGCACTGACGATGAGGTGATTGTCGAAGGACATCTGCAGCGCACGATGAGGCGTTTGGGCAAAGGTGTAGCGAGTTGTTTGTTGACGTAAGGCTTGTTGGGCCAGGGTTTCGGCAACAGGGTTCTTTTGCTGGGCGTGGAGCGGCCACACAAGGAGGCTGAGCCACCACAAAAGGCTAAGGCTGCAGAAAGAGGTATGCGTGCGTACACTGCTTAGGGACATCTTAGCGCGAGAGCGCAAAGTATGCGGGTGTAGCCCACGAGCAGTACCCCACAGCACAAAGTGCGAGGAGTATGGCCGTCCAACCCGACCCCGAAGGGGGAAGTCCCAAAAAGAAAATCTGGTGTGTGTCATCGGTTTTTTGCTTTCAGTACTTTGTTGCGGTGCGTGTTTTATACCCAATCAAAATTGGTTTGGGAGATATATCTGTTGAAAATCCTTGGGAATCAAGAAAATCAAATCTTATGAATTTTGGTATAACCCAAGGGGTCTAAGTCTACCGACTGTATGCTAGGAACGTGGCCTAGGGGCAATAATTGCCATTGTTCCAAAAAAAGGGCAAGCCCCTGGGCGCTCCCTGTAGTCAAGAACCGGTATTGCGGGAGTGTTGTTGAGGAGGTGGCCAGATTTTGGGTGTGGAGGCATTGTTGCGTTCGCTTGGCGACCGCCCCGGCGGGGTCGATGATTTGTACGGGCTGAGTGCCGATGATACGCTCCAAGAGAGGCATCAGGAAGGGGTAATGTGTACAGCCCAAAACCAACTGATCGATGCCGGCGGCCAACATCGGCTCGACATAGCGGCGGAGCAAGGCTTCGGCCTCGGGTGTGTGGAGGTGGCCTTGTTCTACGATTTCGACCAGGCCTTCGCCTACTTGGGTATGGACGGTGATATGCTGAGCATAAGCTTGCAGGGTTTGGTGGAAGTGCCGCCCTTTCAGCGTGCCGGCGGTGGCCAACACCCCAATATGACCGCTACGGGTTTGGAGGGCAGCAGGCTTGACCGCCGGCTCCATCCCCACAAACTGTACCTGTGGGTATTGCTGCCGCAAGGCCGTAATGGCCGCCGCCGTAGCCGTGTTGCAAGCTACTACAATGAGCTTGGCTCCCTGTGAGAGTAGGGTTTCGGTCAGCTGCCGGGAGAGTTGTACAATCTCTTCAGCCGGGCGTGTGCCATAGGGGCAGTGGGCACTATCGGCCATATAGATAAAAGACTCTTGGGGCAATAGGGCGGCTAAATGTCGCCAAACCGACAGCCCGCCCAACCCTGAATCAAACACCCCAATGGGGCCTTGTGAATGAAGCATCTCCATAAAGCAAATGAGCTAGGCAACAAAGGTACACAAGGTGGGATAAAAGGCAGGGCTTTTGCCCCAAAAATGAAGTGAGACACGCACAAGCCCAAAAGCTCGGATTTTGACTGTTACGCAGTATTTCGGTACGGAAGCCCTGACATTGATTGTTAAATCTGCTTTTTTGCTGTATTTTTACAAGGCCGAATATCCCTCCATTATTGAATGAAACTATTTACTGCCGCCCAAATACGCACCTGGGATGCGTATACCATAACACAAGAGCCTATTGCTTCTATCGCCTTGATGGAGCGGGCTTCGGCGGCCTTGGTGCGTTGGTGGGTAACACACTACAACACGGCGAACCCGGTGTTGGTAGTAGCGGGGATGGGCAACAATGGCGGCGACGGGCTGGCTGTGGCCCGAATGTTGCGCCAACGAGGGTATGCCGTATCGGTATGGATTGTCGCACACAGTGCGCAGGGTAGCCCCGACTGGCAAATCAATGCACGGCGCTGGCAGGAGCTTGATGCGCTTCACTGGGTATACCAAGTAACTGATTTACCAACACCTCCGCCTCACACCTTGCTAGTAGATGCCTTGCTAGGCTCCGGGCTGAACCGCCCCGCCGAGGGGCTGTTGGCTGATACCATCCGCTGGATGAACGAGAGCGGGCTGCCCATCATCTCGGTCGATATCGCCTCAGGATTACAGGCCGAAGGACTGGGAAAAACAGCTGAGGCTATCATAAGACCACAACATACATTGACGCTGCAAACACCTAAATTGGCGATGTTATTGCCTGATAATGAATTGTTTGTAGGCAAATGGCACTGCCTCGACATAGGGTTGCACCCTGAGTATAGTTGCCAAACAGAAAGCCCATATCATGTATTGACCGACGCGGATATTGCTCCGTGGTGGCACAAACGGGCACTATTTTCGCACAAGGGTACTTATGGCCATGCACTGTTGATAGCAGGCAGCAAAGGCAAGATAGGCGCAGCGGCCTTGGCAGCGGAGGCCTGCCTCCGCGCAGGAGTTGGGTTGTTGACAGTACACCTGCCCGCTTGTGGCTTGTTACCCCTACAAACACAATTGCCAGAGGTAATGATTAGCCCTGATGAGGCCGAAGACTGTTGGCAACACCCTCCCGATACCCAAGTCTACAAGGCCATTGCCATAGGCCCAGGGTTGGGCCAAGCTGCTGAAACTTTAAACGCCTTGGAGGCGTTTCTGTCAAAACCGAACTTGCCACCGCTCGTGCTCGATGCCGATGCGCTGAATTTATTGGCACAAAAACCAACGCTCTTAACCCAATTACCACCCTACAGTATTTTGACCCCACACCCTAAGGAGTTTGAGCGCCTCGCAGGAAAAAGTACGGATAGTTTGGAACGACTCAACCGTTTGTGCTATTTTGCAAAAACATACCAAGCGATTGTACTACTCAAAGGCCGGCATACTGCCATTGCTACGCCCCAAGGGCAGCTTTGGTTCAACAACACCGGCAACCCGGGAATGGCTACCGCCGGAAGCGGAGATGTGCTCACAGGTATCATTACGGCGCTTTTGGCACAGGGTTATTCCCCGATGAGGGCCGCCTGCTTAGGGGTTTATGTTCACGGAGCCGCAGGCGATGCCGCCGCACAACAACTAGGACAGGCTGCTTTGCTGGCTTCAGATATTATCAGCGCCACTGCTAGGGTATTTAAACAAGCATATAATGGATAACATTAGCATCAAAAAAACCATCGAGACCCCCGAAGTCTTGTTTGACTTCAACCAAGGGCTTTTTGAAATCAAAGGCGTATCTATCCCCGAAGATGCCGATGATTTTTATCGCCCATTGCTACAAGCACTCGAAATGTATATCGCTCAGTCTGAAAACGCAGATACACGCTTTCGACTAGAGTTTAATTATTTCAATACCAATACTTCGGCTATTTTGATGAATATGCTCAAAATGCTAGAAGAATTTTACCTCAACGGCCATAGCGTCATGGTAGAGTGGCGCGCAGAGGAAGAAGATGAGGATATGTATGAACTGGGTGAGTATTTTAGCTCTTTGACCAAGCTGCCTTTTGAGCTAGTCGTAACGAATCTGCCCGACAACCTCAATGAGGATGAATTTTATCCTGACGACGATGAGGAGGAAGAAGACGTACGCTTTGTCTCTACAGTAGACACGGATAGTGAAATTGATTTGGAGGAAGATGAAGATGTTTTTGATGATGATGATGACCCAGATACACTCAACGACTCCCCCCTACCAAACGCCTAATATTCTCGATACAACACCATAACCAATGCCCCCTTTAGCAACGCCACCCGACGCATCTTTAGCGCCCTTTGACCGCCTACTGGCGATTATGAACGACCTGCGCACACACTGCCCTTGGGACAAAGTCCAGACCAAGGAGAGTCTCCGCCGCTTGACCATCGAGGAGGCGTATGAGTTGTCTTCGGCTATTGTGGCCGATGACTGGGAGGAGGTCAAAAAAGAATTGGGCGACCTGCTGTTACACATTGTTTTTTATGCCAAAATAGCTTCCGAAAGCCAAGGCTTTGGGATTGAGGAAGTCATCACACAACTGTGTGAGAAACTTGTACGCCGCCATCCACACATCTATGCGGAAGTCGAAGCCGGCGACGAAGGCCAAGTACGTCAACGCTGGGAAGCGCTCAAGCTCAAAGAAGGCAACCGCTCGGTGCTCAGTGGAGTGCCCGAAGCGCTACCCGCCCTCGTCAAAGCTTTCCGATTACAAGAAAAAGCCCGTGGAGTAGGTTTCGATTGGGATACCCCGGAGCAAGTCTGGGCCAAGGTCGAAGAAGAGGCCCGAGAGTTTGCCGAAGTACGACACGACCCCGACCAAGCCGAAGCCGAAATGGGCGACTGGCTCTTTGCACTCATCAACTATGCCCGCTTTGCCAATATAGACCCCGAAGCGGCGCTCGAACGTACCAACCAAAAATTTATCCGACGTTTCCAATATCTTGAAACACAGGCGCAGGCCTTGGGCAAACAACTCCCTGATATGACCTTGGCCGAAATGGATGTTTTTTGGAATGAAGCCAAGGCCAAAGGCCTCTAAAATAGCGCATCACTAATACCTAATTTAATCTCAATGAAAGTCTTTGTGCGGTTTATACTCAGCCTCCTGCTCGTCGGGATGCTGTCTGTTACTACTTTTTATTTTTGGGGAAGCGCCGGCAAGCTTTCAGAGGCCGAATTGACCCAGACTTATGTGTTGCCCAATGCACAAACACCCACCCAAAGCGACAGTCTGGTATTGGTCTCTTTCAATATTGGCTACCTTGCAGGGATGACCAACAACTTGCCACTTCCTCGTACTCAGGCTTTTGTAGATAGCAATATGCTGCACGTAAAGTCGATATTCAAGCACTTAAAGCCTGATGTGGTGGGGTATCAGGAGATAGATTATGGCGGTCGGAGGGCTTTTGATAACAACCAATCAGAGGTAATCGCCACACGGCTAGGCTTTGGCTACCGTGCCGACGCAGTCAATTGGGATAAAAACTATGTACCCTTCCCCTATGCGGTCAATCCGGCCTTGCATTTTGGCAGGGTGCTTTCCGGGCAAAGTGTACACAGTCGTTACCCGATTTTGTCACACAAGCGCATTGCTTTGCAGAAGGTCAAAAATGCACCCTTTTACTACAATGCCTTCTACCTTGACCGTTTGGCACAGGTAGTAGAGCTTCAATATGGGCGAGATACGCTGGTGTTGATTAATGTACACCTAGAGGCGTTTGACGGCCCTGCTCGCGAAGCTCAGACGGAAGAGTTGTTGAACATCTACCGCAGCTATCGCCCAGAGCAGCGTCCGGTGTTGCTCATCGGAGACTTCAATAGCAACGCGCCCACGGAAGCCTATCGACAAAGCGCTGACTATGAGAGAGTAATAGACCTTATCTTGGCAGAGCCTACATTGGCCTCGGCCTGTGTGCCGGAGCTTTTCAGCCAGCGCGAACAATGCACATACCCTGCCGATAAGCCGGATGTACACATTGACTATATTTTTTATAACCCAAAATTTTGGGAGCTGCGCCAATACCGGGTATTAAACGAAATGCAAACCGCCTCCGATCACCTACCCATTATGGCCATACTCAAACGCCTCCGGTAATTTTTATACCTACCCAAAATTGGATTGGGAAATCTACGCATGGAGAATCCTTGATAATCAAGGAAATCAAATCTTGTGAATCTTGGTATAATAACCGGCATCGATGTCAAGAGGTATTGGAGAGTATCACAGGGTATTTTACCACACAAGCCGCATATACGGGATAAAAGTCTGGGTTTTTTGTAATATTTTTGTATCATGCGAAGTATACCCCACTAGACAGTCATTGCATTGGACACAGCCCCAACCGACGAACATTTGATGCAGCAAGTTTGCCAAGGGCAAACCCAACAGCTTGGGTTGCTTTTTGAGCGTTATCATATACGCCTGTACAACTTTTATAGGCGTACCGTCAACGATGAGGAATTATGTGAAGACTTAGTACAGACCGTATTTGAGCGCATTCTGAAATACAAGCATACCTACAAGCCCGAGGCGGCTTTTAAATCGTGGTTTTATAGTATTGCGCGAAATGTCAAAGCTGACCATTTCAAAAAACAAAAATACCTCACCGACCCCCTAGACCCAATCCAGACGGAGCGTAACCTACAGCTCTCGACGGAAGACCGAAGCCTTGAACACGAGGAACAAATCCAAACTTTGTATGAGGCCATCAATAGGCTGCCTGAAGATAAGCGGGAAATACTGGTGCTAAGTCAGTTGGAAGAAATGGAATACAAGGAACTGTCTGCGGTTTTTGGTATTACAGAAAACGCAGCCCGGGTAAAAGTACACCGGGCGCTCAAAAGTTTGAAGGAAATTTTTCATAAAAAATACTAAGATGGAACGCAAGCCACAGATGAGTGCGGAAGAAGCGCAGTTGTACTTGGTAGATTATCTTAAAGGGCGGCTAGATACACAACAGCAGCAAGAGGTGGATTATTGGATAGCCCACGACCCCGCTTGCCAAGAAGCTTGGGAAGATACCCAGCAGCTCTGGGGAGGCTTGGATGCATTGCCCCTAGAAAAACCGTCTGCTAAAAGTAAAGAACGATTTTATGCGATGTTGGAAGGTGCTATCGCCAATACACCAACGGTAGCACCTATGCAAATACAGCGAAGTGGTGAGCTGAAAAACGGGCATCGACTACGCAAACTTTGGAGCCAGCAGCCCCGCTGGGTGGCTACTGCCGCCGCGATGGTATTGTTGGTGGGAATAGGGTACATGACGGTTATCTGGGGCATAGTGCCCTTGCTCGAAACGGACAACCTAGCTGTCAAGTCTGAAAAAACCACAGCTACCAAAGAGCAGACCCCCGAACACCCCACCCCAACAACAGAGTCTACCCAAGAGGAAGAAACACCCGCAAACTTCGAAGAAGAAGCGCTCGCAGACACGCCAAAACAGAAAATACGTACACAATTAGACCGTATTGTGGTAGAAGGTGCAGAAGATGAGTCTGTCAAAATGCTTATGTACCAAGAGGTATTGAGAAGTGTAGAAGCACCCAAAGAAGAAAACGCGATGAAGGAGGTTTGGGCAGACAAATCGGAAGAAGAAACAATACAAAGTGCAGTCGTTACCGGAGTAGCGCCCAACCAGAGAAGTAGTACCCAAAAAAAACAGCAACTACTTGTGCGTGAAGACAAGCAAAGAAAGGAGCGCGACCGTAGCCGTGATACACAACGTGCCACTCGCAATGAAGCTGTCATATACGAAGATGCGGAAGAGGAGATGGTCAAGACTAGGCAGGGTCTTGCGCCCAATACTGCACCTATCGCTGATAGCCCTGGGCGAGCTTATCAAGACAGTCAATGGAAGCCCCTCATCGCAATACTCCAAACGCCACAACAGCATAGCTTAGAGCAACAGTTGGGCGCATTTGAGCAGTTGGGAGCGCAAAAGCAGCGCTCCGAAGTACAAACAGCAGTACTGGGTTGCTTGAATATCGACCGGCAGCCAGAGACGCTTCTATGGACTATCCTCGATTGGGTAGCCCAAGCACAACCACAAGGCGCTGCGCCTTACCTTAACGCATTGGCACAAAATACCCAGACTGCGGCACGTGTGCGCCAGCGGGCGCAAGAGTTGCTCCAATCCCTCCACCACTAGAGTATGGCCAGCGACGAAGGCTCAAGGCCTTGTACGGGATAAGCCAGACAGGCTTGGTACAATTGTTCCAAATCGGGCACAGCCACAGGCAGCCCCAAGGCCTGTGCCACGGCCGTAAAAAAACGACTGCGCCCGTCGGCTTGTCCCCTAAGCGACTGAATGGCCTTGGCTCCTGCTGATTTGGATAGCTTCTGCCCATGTAGGGTTACGAGTGGGTGGTGCAAAAACATACACTTCTGAAAATCAACTAACTCCGGCAAGAGCCCTGCCAGATAGACTTGTAGGGCGGTAGAATCGCGCAAATCCTCTCCACGAACAACCCAATCGATGCCCTGTGTTACATCTTCCCAGACAGATACCAACTGATATGCGGGCAGCCTATTTTTACCCCTCAACACAGGGTAGGGCGCTTGTGTGCCAATGGAAACCTCGACTTGTTGGAGGATTGGATGACATTCGGCGTAGCTGACAATAGCATCCGACATGGTGTTCAAACGCCAAGCTGCTTCAGCAGTATGAAGCGGCAAGCACCTCTCCACACAAGTACCTGTATACAAGCCTCTTGGGTGCAGCTCTTGGAGCTGTTTTCGGCTACAAGTGCAGGCAAATAACAGTTGTTTTTCGGCAAGGGATTCGAGTGTATTGTAGTACTGGGCGAGGCGCAGCTGCTGTGAATGGTTGGTATAAAAATCAACAACGGAGCTAGGGCCGCTGTCCCACTCAATACCAAGCCAATCGAGGGTTTGGAAAATATCTTCTACAAACGCTTGCCGCGTGCGCGCTGCGTCAATATCATCAATGCGCAGATGTAATCGCCCATTGGGCGCATGCCGCACGCACAACCAAGCCAACACAAAGCCAAAGGCATTGCCCACATGTAGCCAGCCCGAAGGTGTAGGCGCTATGCGTGTGTGTAATGCAGGGGTTTGGGTAGCGAGAGAAAAAAGGGACACACTCCAACAATTAAACCATGGATGATAAACTGAGATTTAAGCTGTTTTTTCTAATGAAAGCCGCCTAAGAACTCTTTCCAAAACCTCAGCCACCTGTATACCCGCTAAGGTTGAATGGTTTTGAGCTGCAATACTGAGAATATCTACTTCGAGACCGAGCGGCTGCCAACGCCCGGGGTGTGTAGGGCGCTCTTGTGGATATAGGCCAATCACGGCGGTACCCAGTGCAGCGGCAATATGTAATGGCCCAGTACTACAAGCTAACATCAAGTCAGCATCGGCCAATAAACGCATCAGCTCTTGCAGAGAGAGTTGCCCTGTAAGATCTTTTACATTAGGCAAAGCGAATAGTTCAGGGCATCGTTGGCGGATATGCGCCCCTTCAGCAGCCACCCCAGTAATGCAAATCTGCACTGGTACTCCTTGTAGCTGTTGGGCAAGCGCGAAGTAGCATTCCAAAGGCCACTCTTTGGCACTTCCTTTTGATTTGGGATGCATGACCAAACAGAGCCATCCCACAGGTCGGTCGATGATGTCATCAAGCCCCTCTGGGGGCTTTAGGCCTATCCAAGCTGTTAGTTGTTCGAGAGTAGGAGTTTGCTCAATGCCGAGAGGTGCTAGGAGCTTGCAGTTTAGTTGTGCTTCGTGCAAATCAGAATGTTTGCGGCTGAAGCTGGGTCTTTTATTGGCATACAACCAGTGCCACCAACGATGACTTGTGCCAATACGCATAGGGATTTTGGCCTTGGCTGCTGCCCTAGCAATCGATTTATCAGGAAGCGCAAATACAATCACATCAGCTTGTATTTGTTGCCAAAGTATTGGTTGTTGGAGTATTTCGGCTTTATCCCAGAAAAAATCAACGTATGCACACTGTGAGATTAGCTCTTTTGTGTAATGTTGGCCAATAAAGTGAATATTACAATTAGGGTAGTATTGCTTAATCAAGCCACAAAGAGGCAAGGTCAGTACTACATCTCCCAAACTGTCAGTACGGCTGATGACAATATTGTGATAAGAAACAGACATTATGCGTCATTAGGAGTTTTTTGAGGATGGTATTCGGGTACTTTAAAGTCAAATACTAAATCTTGCATACACTTAAAATGTCCTTTTGGGCATTTATCTAAACCCGATTTGGAGCAAGGCCTACAGGCAAGGTGAGTATTTTCGACGATTTGGTAGGCTTCTTTGTAAGGGTGAAACCCCAGAGTAGAAGTACCCCCATAGATGGCATAAAGTGGCACATCAAAGGCCGCCATAATGTGTGTCAATCCGGTATCGTGTCCAATAACTGCCTGTGATTTTTGGGCTATCGAGACGGCTTGGTTGAGCGACCAGAGCCCACAGGCATTAAAAACACGAACACGACCGAAAGGGTGTTTGGCAAAGTACTCCGTTACGATAGTTGCCGTAGCCCTATCCTCCTTACCGCCCAACAACACTACTGGGCGATTAAGATATTGGCACAATTCTATGAGTTTGGCCGGAGGTAGTTTTTTGGTAAAAGTACTGGCTCCGGTTACAATAGCCACAAAACCAGCGTGAAAATCACTTGGGAGTGCTGCCTTGGTATCTAGGTATTCTTCTGTAGCCAAAAAATAATCAAGGCCTTTGCCGTCGGGGCGAATGCCTAGGGGCTTAGCAGCTGCCAAGTATCTATCGGCTATGTGGACGTTAGGAAGCCTTTTCAGTTTCCAATAAACCAACAGCCACCTACGCCAATTCATTTTATGGTAAGTATAGCTCTTCACCCCTAGGCGCAGCTTTATCCAAGCTGTGCGAAGGTTTTTGTGTAGGTCAAGTACAAAGTCAAATTTTTCGGCTTTCAGTTGGTCTATTAAGGTGTTGAGGTCTTGATCTAGGTAGTGTACTTTATCGATATAGGGATTTTGAGCCACCATCATGCGGTATTGCGCCTTGGTAGCAAAGTGAATGGTGGCACTGGGTAGTTGCGTTTTGAGGCATCGCAGCGTGGGGCTAGTCCAAACAATATCGCCAATGGCAGAAAAGCGAATCACCAATATCTTCATTTCTTTATACTTTTGAGGACTCTGTTGAATTGGCAGCGGCCTGTTCGCGCAGCGCCTTCAGTTTGACATATTTGAGGAAAGTAGCGTAGGCTTCCATCATACTCACCAAAAAACCATAGTAGCCATCCCAAAAACCTCGTTTCACCAAAAAACTTTTCCAAAAAGCCAACAGCGGGCTGAACAATATAAAAAAAAGCACATATTTTTTCTTGCCTCGTTGATGATAATCTTGGGCCGATAGGTCTGTAAACTTATTGATTTGGGAAAGGTGCTCTGTAATGGTTGCATAATTATAATGCAACAAGTGTTGTTTGAGCAGCAGGGATTTGGCTGGCGATGCCATCACGACAGCCTCGTGGACAAGGCCTTGCCAAGCACCTTTTTGTTTGTGCCAAAGACGTAGTTTGATTTCAGGATACCAGTTGCCATAGCGAATCCAGTGGCCGCAGTAGTTATTTAGGCGGCGCATTCGATAAGCATCATAGTTGGCAAGCTGGGGCTTCAGGGCTAATATTTCGGCTTGTAAGGCTTCTGAGAGGCGCTCGTCAGCATCAAGTGACAGTACATAGTCGTGGGTTGCCAGTTGGTTGGCGTAGTTTTTACTAGCACTATAGCCCTCCCAAGCACGCTGAACCACAGTAGCGCCCATGGCCTTGGCCAGCGCAGGGGTATTATCAGTTGAGAAAGAATCAAGCACCAATATCTCGTCGGCTACCGGCAGCAGCGAAGCAATACAAGCTTCGATATGGCGAGCTTCATTGAAAGTAATGATAACAGCACTGATTTGGGACATAGCATACAATCCTAATACTGCAAAAGTAATTAATTTGCCCGATACCATCACGCTATCCCGCAAATCTGTTGGCGAATTTGCCAAACAATCCGTACTTTTGTTTAAACCTTCCCCCCGCTACTCTTTAAGTTTTTGTACCTACGCGACGCAATCCATGGAAAAAAGCCCTCAAAAATACAGCGAACAAGAAAAGCATCTGATTTTCAATCAAGAATTCATCCCCTTGATTGATTCGGCATATAACTTTGCCTTCCGTCTGACACTCGACGAAGACGATGCCAAAGACCTTGTGCAAGATACATACCTCAAGGTTTTCCGCTTTATCGAATCCTTCCAGAAAGGAACTAATGCCAAAGCGTGGCTGTTTAGGATTTTGAAAAACAACTTCATCAATGATTTTCGCAAGAAAGTCAAAGAGCCAAATAAAACGGACTATCAAGAGGTTGAGAATTTCTATAATTCTGAAAACGCTGATACAGACCTCAACCTTACCACCGACTTGCGGGTAGAGATTATCCAAGGGATGATAGGGGACGAGCTCGTAACAGCGCTCAACTCCTTAGCAGTAGATTTCAGAACAGTGATTATTTTATCAGATATTGAAGGGTTTACATACGAAGAGATGTCCAAAATCCTCAATATCCCCATCGGTACGGTGCGCTCTAGGCTACACCGCGCCCGCAATATTCTTAAAGAAAAACTAAGAACCTACGCCCAACAAATGGGGTATAAGACAGACAAACCTGAGCACAACTGAGCAGCTTAGGCCCTACGGGGTGTTTTATACGGGGTTTATTCCGACAAATCATTACCAAACTATACACTCAATCCAGATGATGACTTGCTTGCGCCATACCAAACGTCTTTGATATTATGAATTCAAAACAACATTCCTGTACCTGCCAAACCTGTTGTAGCGACTTGCTACCGTTGGTCATTGACCAAGAAGCCTCTGCCGAAGTAATGGAAATGTTCTTTGAGCACGTCGTCAACTGTGAGCATTGCCAGCGCTGCTACGAGGTAGAAAAGTGCTTGAAAGACAAAATTAAGAATGCCTGCCAAGGCAAATGTGTCCCTGAGGAATTGGTCAATACGATTCAATCTCAAATCAACTTAATGCTTACCAACACGAAATAGTCCTACGACGGTGTAGTATTTGTGAGGATTACAATATTACACCGTTGTAGCTTCTAAGCTACCGCTATGAGAGGAATGCTGCGCCTTGTGGCTTTGTGCGTATGGCTATTGATACAAACTGATGCTGTGCTTGCCCAAACTTTTGCCCCCAATTCTGTTTTATCTGAGGGGCAATGGCTCAAGATAGCTATTGTAGAAGAAGGGCTGTACAAAATTTCCGGTCAGTGGCTGCGCCAACAAGGTTGGACGCAAGGCATCTCCCCTTCACAACTACACCTCTATAGCGCCGGCAACGGGATGTTGCCCCAACGCAATAGTGCTCCCCGCATTGACGACCTTCAACCGGTAGCCATTTGGCTCAACAATCCACAAGCTCCTGCTTTTCAAGAGCAAGATTTTTTCTTGTTTTATGCCCAAGGCGCACACCAAGTGCGGATTGATACGGCTAATCAGCTTTTCTTGCCCGAAACCAACCTCTATGCGGATACCAATTATTATTTCCTAACACTTCACGATCATTCGTCCTTGCAGGCGCGGCTTCAACCCCAAGCAGATTTGGGGGCTGCCAGCGTGGTATTTGAGCACTTTGATGACTACTGGCATCACGAGCAGGAGCGGGTATCTTTGCTGCTTTCAGGCAGGCAGTGGTATGGCGAGACTTTCAACGACAATACCTTACACACCTTCAACATCAATACAGAAGGCTTATTGCCCAATAGCCCGCTTAAGCTCCGTATACAGGCAGTAGGCGGCGGTACCCAAAGCGCTACCTTGAGCATCCGCGCCAACAATACCGACATTGGGCAGCTGGGGTTTCCGATCTTGCCCCAACAACGTTATGACCCCAAGGTACAGGAGGTATTACGAACTTTTGACTTTGCAGCCAATACCGTAGGCAATCCCGGCGCTATCCGGCTAGATGTGCGCTATAACCGCCAAGGTAACAATAATTTAGCCTATCTTGATTATCTGACACTACAAATACAGCGGCGCTTGGCTTATTATAATAGCCCAACGGTATTTCGTACTTTTGAGTCGTTGCAATACCCTACCGCAGCCTATCGTATTGCACAGACACAGGCCGGGGCAGTGGTCTGGGATATCAGCAACCCCTTGCAGCCCAAACTACAAAACAAGCGGTTTGAGAATGGGCAGACAGTTTTTGCCGTGGCTACCGCAGGGTTGTTGCGTTCCTTTTTGGTCTTTCAGGGAGAGAACTTCCCCCCCCCTATAGCAGCGCAACGCATCAATAACCAAAACTTGCACGCATCTCCTACCCCCAACTTGCTCATTATCACACACCCTAGCTTGCAGGCAGAAGCCGAACAACTGGCGGCTTTCCGACGCAATCACGACGGGCTTAATGTGCTGGTGGTCAATACGGTGCAAGTGTATCACGAATTTTCGGGCGGCAGACCTGACCTCACAGCGCTGCGTGACTTTATTCGAATGTTGTATACACGACAGCCCGAGCAACTACGCTATGTGCTGCTCTTTGGCGCAGCCTCTGTAGACTACAAAAACCGACTACCTAACAACAGCAATCTGGTGCCGATTTATGAGTCGAGGGAGTCGATACACCCTATTTTCAGCTATGCTTCGGATGACTATTTTGGCTTTCTGGAGCCGGAAGAGGGGGAATGGGTAGAAAATTTCGGAGGAGACCATACCCTAGAGGTGGGCATTGGCCGCCTACCTGCCCGCACGCCCACACAGGCCGCAGGGATGGTTCAAAAGCTGATTCGTTACAGCCAGAGTAATGCCCAACAATGGGGGAATTGGCGCAGCCTGCTGACTTTTGTGGCCGATGATGGCGATTTTAATATCCATCAACTAGATGCAGAACAACTCAGCCAACAAGTGCTCAACAATGCTCCGGCATACAAACCATTGAAAAAATTTCTGGATGCGTTTCCCCGTGAGTTGGGTGGCGCAGGCGCAACCAGCCCTAAGCTGACAGAAAGCTTGTTGGAGCGTATCGACAAAGGCAGCCTTATTGTCAACTATACCGGCCACGGTGCCGAGACTGGATGGGCAGAGGAAGACATTATGAATGCCGGACACTGGCAAAATCTACGCAACACACGCCTGCCCTTGGTCGTAACGGCAACCTGTGAGTTTGGGCGCTACGATAACCCTACCCTTACCTCTGGCGCACAACTGGCCATACTCAACCCGTTGGGAGGTGCCATTGGGCTAATTACGACGACAAGACCAGTGTTTTCGAGCACTAATTTTGCCCTTAATCAAGCTTTTTACCAAGTTATTTTCCAAGCCAATGCTGCCGGTCAACCGCCCAGATTGGGAGAAGTAATGCGCCTGACCAAGAACGCCGCACTCAGAGGGGCGGTCAATCGGAACTTCTCGCTACTCGGAGACCCTTCTATGCGCCTCAACTATCCCAAACACCAAACAACATTGACCCAGATTTCGGCAGATACCCTACGGGCTTTGCAAGAAATTAGGCTGCAAGGGGAAGTACGCGACACTCAAGGGCAACGACTCAGTACTTTCAACGGGCTTGCCCTAGTTACCCTACACGACAAACCGCTCACCCGCCGCACCCTAGGAGTGGGCGCTCCTGCGATGAATTTTCAGGAGGTAGACAACCCTTTGTTTCGAGGACAAGTACGGGTGGTGAATGGACAGTATGAGGCAGCTTTCATTATCCCCCAAAATATCAATTATCAATTGGGCGAGGGCAACTTGAGGGTATATGCTTATGACAGCCTTGCCGCTACCGATGCTCACGGAATCAACACCTTGGTGGTAGGAGGTAGCGCTCCCTTAGGAACCCCCGACCGTACACCGCCCACAATTCGGATGTGGATCAATGATGAAAGCTTTGTGTCTGGGCAGGCTATCGAGGGTGACCGCCCTGTGTTGGGCGCAGCCCTGAGCGACGAGAGCGGCATCAATATCTCTACTGCGGGGCTTAATAATGCCATCCGGGCACGCCTTCGCTATCCCGATGGGCGGGTTCGCGAATGGATACTGAACGAGGAATATGTGGCCGATTTGGACACCTACCAATCGGGGCGACTCCGCTTTGCACTCCCCCGACTCGAAGCCGGTACCTATCAGCTCAGCCTTGAGGCTTGGGATGTGTGGAACAATAGCACGGAGGAGCAGCTGAGCTTTGTGGTCAATCCAATCTTGCGGATAGGCATCTCCTTGGCCGATATTTATCCCAACCCAATGAGCGAAAATGCCACCTTGCGCATCCGACACGACCAAGCCGGCGAAGATCTCAGCCTAACCCTACAGTTGGTAGATAACCAAGGGCGCTTGGTACAGACTTGGGACTTGGAGCTTCTCGCTGCTCCAGAAACAATCCTGCTTCCTTGGGATGGGCGCGATAGCAAGGGAATGAAAATACACAACGGCACATACATCTGCCGGGTATGGTTGCGTTCTAAGCTCAGACAGATTGAGGGCAGACAAAGTATCAAAATATTGGTTGCCCGATGACCTCGTCAAACGAACGCAAGGACTGGTAAAAACACCTCACTGAAATTAGTAAACAAGCGTACTATTTTGTGATAATTCTGTCTATCTTTGCGCGAAGCCTATTTGATAATATCCACTTGCAATGATGTTGAAAAAAATTTCGCTATTGGCAGCCTTACTAATATGTAGTACGGGCGGCTTATTTGCTCAAAATCCAGCTTTGTTGGGACAAGATACTACCCGTAGGGTTATCAACACCTCCCTTCCTTTTTTGAACATAGCACCTGATGCCCGCTCTGCCGGTATGGGCGATATGGGTGTGGCGATGTCGCCAGATGCCAATACTACCCACTGGAACGCATCTAAAGTAGCTTTTCTAAAGAATAAATTTGGATTTGCGTTCTCTTACAGCCCTTGGTTACAGCGGTTTGTAGGGGATATGTCGCTTTCTTATTTGTCGGGCTATTACAAAATCGACGAGCTACAAGGGCTTTCTTCTTCGCTACGCTATTTCAACTTGGGGAATTTCAGCTTCACAGATGACATAGGCAATCCCATCCGTGATTTTACTCCACGCGAGTTTGCCTTTGATGTGTCTTATGCCCGCAAGCTGTCTGAGCGGCTTAGCGTTGGGGTAACGGCACGCTACTTGCACTCCAACCTGACGGCAGACCTGATCCTGTCGAACCAAACCGAAACCCGTGCGGTCAACTCGGCTTCTTTTGACCTGTCGATGTTCTATCAATCAGAGGCACTGGACTTTATGGGGCTAAACTCTTCTTTTGCCTTTGGTGCCAATTTGTCTAACTTAGGCCCTAAGGTGTCTTATTCTAATGCCAATGAGGCTGATTTTATCCCAACCAATTTGCGGGTAGGTTTTGCTTCTACCACCTACCTCGACGATTACAACAAGTTTACCTTCGGGATGGACTTCAACAAGCTACTAGTGCCTACTCCGCCACAGATAGATGGCCAAGGCAATATCATCAGTGGCCGCAATCCGCGAGATGTGGGTGTAATTCAGGGGATGGCTTCGGGCTTGTTCCAAGCGCCTGGAGGCTTCCGCGAAAAGATGCAAGAAGTCAGCATTGCTACCGGGGTAGAGTATTGGTACAACGACCTGATAGCTGCGCGCATTGGTTATTTTTATGAAAACGAAAATAAAGGCAACCGCCGTTACTTCACTATCGGCCTAGGGATGCGCTACAACCTCTTTGGTTTGGATGTGGCCTATCTGCTGCCACAAAACCAAAACAACCCCTTGGCCGAAACTTTGCGCTTTACCCTGTTGTTTGACTTCAAGAACGACTAAACGCAAAGCCTTCCATAAACACTGGCGATTGCCGGAAAGTCGGGTGGTGTTTGGGATATTCCCAAGCACTGCCCTTATTTTTTTATGCCAAATCAATGTCTCTATGTTGCTAGACCGAAGTAAAGCTCCTGATTTTCAGGTAATAGAAAATATATCGCCCCAAGAGGCGGTAGCCGAAACCCTGCCCAATGGGCTGAAGTTACATCATCTGAGCGCTGGTGTGCAGCCGGTGTGTTATCTGGAGTTGATGTTTGAAGCTGGCACAACCCACGCACAGAGCACCATTATCCCGTCGTTGACTTTCAAAATGTTGGCCGAAGGCACACAAAAACGCAGCGCGGGGCAAATTAGCGAATATATGGATAATCTGGGGGCTTTTTGGGAAGTACGCAACACAGCTACTTATAGTAGCTTGGTAGTGTATGCCCCTACCAAACACCTAGCCGCTGTGTTGACCTTGTTTTTGGAGTTGGTAGAGCAACCCAGCTTTCCTGAAGAAAGCCTACATACCCTCAAACAAGTAACCAAACAAGGGATTTTGAATGGCTTGCAGAAAACAGCCTATGTAGCCTCTAAGGGGATTAGAGAAGCAACTCTCGGGGCAACCCACCCAGTAGCACTGACGGCCACGCCGGAGGAGGTAGACCAAATAGGGATGGCCGAACTCGAAGCGTTTTATCAGACCCATATCCGAGGACAAGTATTTGAGGTATTTGTAGCGGGTGCTTTAGCCCCCGAGCATCTCCAGTACCTCCGCAACTGCTTGGGAGCCTTACACTTCGGCGCAGCCAAGCCCGTTACGCAGTTGCCATTGGCACAACCAACAACAGACCAACAAATATTTTTGCCACACGAAGCCAAGCTACAAAGCTCCATCCGAGTAGGGCGGGTGATGTTCCCCAAAAACGACCCCAACTTCTTTAAAGTACTTATCACCAACGAGTTGTTTGGAGGGTACTTTGGCTCGCGATTGATGAAAAACATTCGAGAAGACAAAGGGTACACCTACGGTATCTCTTCCCAATTTAGCAGTATTCCCAAAGGGGAAAGCCTATGGATAATCGGCACGGATGTGAAGGCAGAGTTTGCTGCGCAGACACTGGCCGAAATCAACGGCGAAATCAGGAAACTGCAAGAAGAACCTGTAGCAACAGCCGAACTAGAGCTTGTGCGGAACTATATGCGTGGTGCTTTTGCCGGCAGTATCAACAGCCCTTTTGAGCTGATGAACAAGTACAAAGGAATATACCTCTTTGGGTTGGATTATTCATTTTTCAAAAGCTATTTTGAAGCCATCGCGACTATCAGCCCGGACGAAATACAACAGGTAATGCAACAATACTTCGACCCAAAGATGTTGCACACCGTGGTAGCAGGCGCAGCATCACCTTTTCAGGACTGATACGCTTGGTGGTAAAAAAAATAAGAATTGTTTGTACCTTTGGTCAACAATAGCTCTTTTGCAAGAGCTTATCATTACACTTTTAAGTCTCCACGATTATGGCATACAACCTCTTGAAAGGCAAGCGCGGGATTATCTCTGGTGCGCTCGACCAAAACTCTATCGCTTGGAAAATCGCCCTTCGCGCCAAAGAAGAAGGGGCAAGCTTTACCCTAACCAATGCCCCGGTGGCTCTGCGCCTAGGAACATTGCAGACCTTGGGCGAGCAATGTGAAGCGCCTATCATCGCTGCCGATGCAACCAGCGTAGACGACCTGACCAAGCTCTACCAAGAATCAATGGATGTACTGGGCGGTAAAATCGACTTTGTGTTACACGCTATCGGAATGAGCCCCAATGTGCGCAAAGGACGGGATTATGGAGATTTGAACTATGACTGGTTTTTGAAAAGCATCGATATCTCGGCGCTTTCATTCCACAAAATGCTCCAAACTGCCGAAAAACTCGATGCGCTCAACGACTACGCCTCTGTAGTAGGGCTGTCATACATTGCTGCACAACGTACCTTCGACAGCTACTCGGATATGGCCCAGGCCAAGGCTGTGTTGGAGTCTATCGCCCGCAGCTATGGGGCACGCTTGGGCAAGACCAAGAAAGTACGTGTAAATACCGTCTCTCAATCACCTACCCAAACTACTGCCGGCACTGGCATCGACGGCTTCGACGTGTTTTTTGATTATGCTGACGCAATGTCGCCCTTGGGCAATGCGACTGCCGAAGAATGTGCCGATTATGTCATCACGTTGTTCTCTGATCTGACCCGTAAGGTAACGATGCAAAACCTCTTCCACGATGGAGGCTTCTCGTGTTCAGGCATTACCGACGAAATTATTGAGAGGCTCAAACCCAAACAATAAGCCCTCAACACTAGCCAATTCCCTTGTTACACTGCGTAGCAAGGGATTTTTTGTGCTATTAGCTTGCAAATACTACCAAAACTTACTAATTTCGGAAGCCTTGAATGAGCCAAGCCCCATACTCTTGTACCCTGCCACAAATCCACAACCAAAACTGTGGATTTGATGAGTACAAAATCTTGGCTTTGTAGCAAACAAGGTCTTTCATAACTCTGAAGCTAGGGCTTCGGATTTATTTTGCCCAAAATGTCGGGCAGTACACCAAGACCTCCACAAATACCGACACCTTTTTGCTTTTCCTATTTTTGATTTTTTTGAGATATGACCAACGCCAAAACTACCCATATACCTGTCGAAACTAACGGCAAGACCCGTACCCAACCCGCCAGCAGCCGCAGCCGAACAAGTACACTTATCAATAAGAGTAACTACATCAGCCGCGATTTGAGCTGGTTGCAGTTCAACGATCGGGTGCTTGACCAAGCCCGAACACCCTCCCGTACTATCTTTGAAAGGCTGAAGTTTTTGGCCATTACGGCCTCCAACTTGGACGAGTTTTTTATGATTCGTGTAGGAAGCCTTTACAACTATATCGACTACAGTAAGGAGCGGGTCGATTATTCGGGGTTGCGCGAGCGGCCATTCAAAAAAATCTTGTTTGAAGCCATTCAAGCCTTTACCAAAACACAACATCAGTGTTTTCAACAAGAGCTATTGCCCGAATTCAGTAAAAACGGCCTACAAATAGCCAAAGTCAGTGAGCTACGCCCCGAAGAGCAAGCCCAAGTAGCCAATTATTTTATGTATACGCTCTTCCCGATGCTTACCCCGATGGCATATGACAATTATCGCAGCTTCCCGCTGTTGATGAACAAGCTGATGTGTTTTGGGGTCGTTACCAAAGGCAGCTCCGTAGACAAAGAGGAGGAGCGCCTCTCCTTTGTGCAAATTCCCCAAAATTTGCCGCGTTTTTATGAAATCGACAGGGAAGACACCCTTGTCTTCGTTCCGATAGAGGAAATCATCCGTACACACATCGACAAGCTCTATCGTAACATCGAAATCTTACAACTCTCGCTCTTCCGCATCACCCGCAACGGCGACATTACCCTAGAAGAAAGCGACGACATAGAGCAGGACTTCATAGATGAAATCAAGATTAAGCTCAAAACCCGAAAAACCGGACGTGCCGTCCGGATAGAGGTAGAGAGAGGCTTCTCCGAGCGCACCATCCGCACATTGCGCAAGCGCTGGGGGTTGGAAGAAGATAATATCTTCGTAACGGATAGCCTGCTTGACTACACAGGGCTGTTCCAAATAGCCCTACACGATGAGTTCAGAGACCGCATCCCAAGTATCAGTCCTAGTGTGGCTCCGGTGGGGATGAATGAGCCGGATGTAGATATCTTTGAGCTTATCAAAAAACAGGACTTGCTCTTACATCACCCCTTCAACAGCTTCGAGCCGGTATTGGAGCTGTTAGAAGCCGCCGCCGAAGACGAGGATGTATTGGCAATCAAAATCACTATCTATCGCCTTTCCAAAAACTCCCGCGTGTCTACAGCCTTGCTCAAGGCCGCTGAAAATGGCAAACACGTATCGGTGTTGTTTGAGCTAAAGGCTAGGTTTGACGAAGAAAATAATATCCGCGAGGCCGAACGCCTACAAAAAGCCGGCTGCTTTGTGATTTATGGCTTCAATCGCTATAAAACACACACCAAGCTGATGCTGATTGTTCGTAAGGAAGACAACCAAGTGGTGCGTTATGTACATATGTCTAGCGGCAACTACAACGAATCTACCGCCCGACTGTATACTGATATTGGGCTGCTAAGTGCGAGGGAGGGCTATGGGCAAGATATTTCGGAGTTTTTCAATGTCATCACAGGGCATTCCCAGCCTTTGGGCTACCGCAATCTCATTACATCGCCCAACACGATGCGCGATGCGCTGATAGCGCTCTTGAGGCGCGAAGCCGAAAATGCAGCTAAAGGACTGGCCTGTGGCGTGGTGATTAAAATCAACTCACTTGAAGACCAGCGCATTATCGACGAGCTGTATTTGGCCTCTCAGGCAGGGGTGCCTATCAAGTTGATTGTTAGGGGAATATGTTGCTTGCGTCCACAACGAAAAGGGCTGAGCGAAAACATCGAGGTCATCTCTTTGGTGGGAGATTTGTTGGAACATAGCCGTATTTATTACTTCCATAACAACGGCAAACCGCAAGTATATGGAGGGAGTGCCGATGCGATGGTACGCAGCTTTGACCGCCGGATAGAATCGTTGTTCCTGATTACGGATGAGTCTGTCTTGTCTCAAATCATTACTATCTTAGACATCAACCTTAAGGATAATGTCAATGGCTATGTGATGCAGGAGGATGGCAGCTATGTGCACAAAGTGCCAGCGGCGGGAGAGGTGTTGGTCAATCTACACGAAGCTTTTTTTGATATGCAGGGTTTGCTCCAACAGCCTACCCAGCTTTTTATGGATAAAAAAACGCGCTAGTGATGTAGGCACTGACGCGTGTCAAGGGTTCCTTCAGGATAGTTTTGCAAGCCCTATTCTGAAGGAGATACACCAAAGTAGGGGTAAACACCAAAATCAACGAACATCTTATATACCCGATGGAAAGTAGTTTGGGAAATTGATACATCAAAAATTAATGGTAATCAAGCAAATACTAGTCAGTGTACATACCTTTCAAACAAACATAAACCTATGGTCAATTTATTCAAAACTCGCCAAATCAGGGATGCAATCAATGCTAAGCCCGAAGAAGTTCAGGAGATTATAAACGCTTCCGAATATGGTATTTGCATTACCAATGCATCAGGCAACTTCGCCTATGTCAATGACAAATACACCGAGATTTATGGATATAGCCGGGAAGAGTTAGTAGGCCAACACTTTTTGATGGTTGTACCTGAGGAATCCAAAGAGCACCTCAATGACTTACACGAGGATTTTATTGCCTCTCAGAGAGAAATATCGCGTAGTTGGGTAGTGCTCAACAAGGCCGGCAAGCGGATGCGAATCACGGTAGATGCGCGTTTTTCGGATAAGCTGAACAAACAGCCTCACAAAATCACTTTTGTTGAACTGCTCGAAATACTGGACTAAACACACCACTGGACACTTCTCAAATCCCACTGTGGGCTAAGTCTTATTTTACCCCAAAATGAGGCCTTGGCTTATCTCGGAGCTCCGGCTTCGAGATATTGTTCCAAAAATGCCCGGCAGGGTGTGGACTGAGCTAGGCCATCGCCTCGACAAGACTCCGATTGCTGTGTTTTTTGCTTCAAGATACTTTCCATTTAGCCCTGTAATAGGGCTGTTGGTAGGGTAAGAATAGTTATTGAGCCAAAAAATACCACTATATCCTTGTTTTGTATAGTTTTGTGTGTTGGGGTGCTGAGCAACAGCACCTCGGTTGATTGATTTTACAAACCATATCACTTTTATGCAATACACAAAACGCTACCCGCTATATCTGTTGCTCTGGCTATGGCTGGGCTTGAGTGCCTTCGTAGGCTATGCCCAAACGGAAGAGTTTTTGCCTCAAGAGCATTATAACAAACAGGAGGTCTATATTACCATGCGCGATGGGGTGAAGCTCTTCACCGCCATTTATACGCCCAAAGACATTAGCAAAACCAACAAATACCCTATCCTGATGCAGCGTACTTGCTACAGTGTAGGGCCTTATGGAGTGGAAAACTTTCCGAAGCGTTTGGGGCCTTCTGAAACGCTGATGCGCGAAAAGTATATCTTCGTCTATCAGGATGTGCGTGGCAGGTTTATGTCTGAAGGCGAGTTTGACAATATGCGCCCACAACTGGAACAAGGCGTAAAACACCCCAAGAACGCCATTGATGAGAGCACCGATACCCACGATACCATCGACTGGCTGGTCAAAAATGTACCCCACAACAACGGCAACGTAGGCCAGTGGGGCATCTCATACCCAGGATTTTATAGTGCTGTAGGTACTTTGGCTAACCACCCCGCCCTCAAGGCTTCGTCGCCACAGGCACCCATTGCCGATTTTTATTTTGACGATTTCCACCACCACGGCGCTTATTTCTTGAGTTATTTTTTGGCTACCCCCGTGTTTGGCTATCAGAAAACAGCCCCTACTGACAAGCCTTGGTACCAAATGGTACGCCCTGAAACCCGCGACGGCTATCAGTTTTACCTCGATATGGGGCCGCTCAGCAATGCGAGCAAATATTATGGAGAGGACAACATCTTCTGGAAGCAACTCTCCGAACATCCCGATTATGACGGGTTTTGGCAGAAGCGTAACCTGCTTCCACACCTCAAAAACGTAAAGCACGCCGTGATGACCGTCGGCGGATGGTTTGATGCCGAAGACCTCTACGGTCCGCTCAACATCTACAAAACCCTAGAGCGCAACAACCCGGGCATCAACAATACTATCGTAATGGGCCCTTGGAGCCACGGCGATTGGGCGCGCAACAGCGGAGACCAAGTCATCAACCACATTTCTTTTGGCAAAAACATCTCGAAGTTTTACCAAGAAGAAATCGAAGCGCCGTTTTTCCGCTACCACCTCAAAGGCGGCGATACCCCCAAGCTACCCGAAGCCTACCTT
Source organism: Eisenibacter elegans DSM 3317 (assembly GCF_000430505.1). Taxonomy (NCBI): domain Bacteria; kingdom Pseudomonadati; phylum Bacteroidota; class Cytophagia; order Cytophagales; family Microscillaceae; genus Eisenibacter; species Eisenibacter elegans. The sequence goes on from NZ_AUMD01000021.1 coordinate 146,212, forward strand.
TTCGATACCGGACGCAAAGAATGGGCTAAGTTTGATCAATGGCCGCTGCCACAAGCACAAAAAACAGCCTTTTACTTCCACCCCAAGGGAAAACTCAGCACCCAAGCCCCTAACAATGCCGAGGGTGTATCGACCTTCGTAAGCGACCCCGACAAGCCCGTTCCTTATACCGAGGACATCAAGATTGTGTTTACCCCACGACAGTATATGACCGGCGACCAACGCTTTGCTGCCCGCCGCCCTGATGTGCTGGTGTTCCAAACCGAGCCCTTGACAGAGGACCTCACCATTGCCGGGGAGATTATGGCCAAGCTTAAGGTAGCCATCACGGGTACGGATGCCGACTGGGTCGTAAAACTTATCGATGTATACCCTGACGACACGCCTAACGATGAGTTTACCCCAAAACACAAGCAGCTCAGCGGTTACCAACAAATGGTGCGCAGCGAGGTAATCCGTGGGCGCTATCGCAACAGCTACGAAAAGCCCGAACCCTTTACGCCCAACCAAGTAACCGACATCAACCTTCCACTGCAAGATGTGTTACACACCTTCAAAAAAGGCCATCGACTGATGATTCAGGTGCAAAGTACTTGGTTTCCCCTCATCGACCGCAACCCACAGAAGTATGTCGACAACATCTTCAAAGCCAAAGAAGAGGACTTTATCAAAGCTACCCACAGCGTGTTTCACAACAAAGTACATAGCTCTCTCATCGAGCTGCCTGTATTGAAATAAAATCTTCAAACGCTCTAAAGGTTCTAAATCTTTAGAGCGTTTCGTATAAAAAATCAGGTCTTTTCGAAGCTTTGGCATAAATCCCTACCGACAGACTTGTAAACCTATCGGCAGGGATATTTTTCAATAGAGTTGCGCTATCCATTCTGCGCTCCAAAAGGATGGAGTGTTTATAGAGCATCAGTGCGTTGAAAGTGCGCTCTTTACGGAGTTGATTAGCTGGGGTTGTTCAACTCAAACTGAATTTACTCAGGGTTTACGACCAGCTCTATTCGGTTATCTTGAAATACTTGTTTTGCCAAGGCTTGTAAGTCCTCTTTTTTCAGTTCGTCGATATAGCTCGGGTATGCCTTTAGGTCGCTCAGAGGGAGTTTGTGTTGGAACATATCGCTCAATGCATTTACCCAAAACTGGTTGCGTTGTTGGTTGGTTTCCCAATCGCGTTTTAGGGTTTCGGTAACCTTAGTCATATCTTTCTCGCTGATTTGGCCTTGTTGAATCTTAGCGATTTCGGCAAAAACAGCCTCTCGTAAGGTATTGACGTTCTCGGGCGCACAAGGGAAGCTGACCACTACCGTATACGATGGGTTGGGTGAGGCTGTTAGGCTGGCATTGGCTCCTGTACCATACACACCGCCAATCTCTTCGCGGAGTTGCTCGATAAGTTTGTTGGTGAGTAGCGAGCCTAGTGCGCTCAGTTTCAAGATATTTTGCGTGGAATAGGGCATACTCCCACCATAGGCGATACCGACATAGCTTTTGGGATCACTTCCTTTTTGGAGGGTTTGGCTTAGCGGTTGGGTAGTAAAGCGCAGCCCTAGGTCTTTGGGAGCTTCTTTGCGGTTGCTTACGGGCAGAGAGGCTAGGTACTGTACGCTCAATTCCCGCAGTTGGGTTTCATCTACATTACCAGCTACCACTACCGTCATCTTTGAAGCATCGCAGAGGCGGTTTTTGTAGACTTCAAAGGCTGTTTGTGCCTGAAGACTGTTGAGTATTTCGACCGAAGGCAACACGATAGGCGCACGGGGATGGTCTTGGTAAAAGAGCTTGTTCAGCTCTACTAGGAAGTAGAATTGCGTATTTGCGCCTAGATTTTGAACTATCCCCGCTGTTTTGTCACGCCAAGTATTGAATGCTTGTTCGCTATAGCGCGGGTTGGTAATGTATAGATGCAGGAGTTGTAAGGCCGTTTCGAGGTCAGTAGGATTGGTGCTGACATTAATCCCTTGATTGGTGGTGGTGATAAAAGGGGTTACACGGGCATTTTTACCACTGAGCATTTTTTGTAGGTCTGTATTATCAAATTCTGCTATGCCACCTTCGGCGACAATACTTGTAGCAAAAAAAGCGTGGCGTTGTTGCTCTTCGGTCAATACAGAGTAGCCGCCGGGGGTGTAGGCATATACCAATATTTCGTCATCTTTGAACTTGGTAGGCTTTACAATGACTTCTACACCGTTAGAAAGCACCCAATGTTGTACACCTGGCAACTCTGATAGATTCTTGGTTTTCTTAATGCTTCCGGGCTTGGGTAGCGCCGTCATTAGCTTGTCTGCCAGTACTTTATCCTGATAAGGCTCCACACGGTTGATATCTACCTGTTTGATAATTTTTTGTATATCCTCTTCGGTAGGAATCTCAAGTTCTTCTTTTTCGGGAGCTGTAACGATAATCACACGGTTTTCTTTGCTAATCAGGCTTTGAGCCAAACTATTGAGCATAGATAATTCGAGGTTTGGCAGCTGTTCTTGGACGAAAGCATACATAAACTCTGCGCCCGGGATAGGTTGCTGAGTTAAGAAATGTTGTATATACTGATTGACCAATCGCGCTGATTCGGTGGTGTTGCGGTCTTTGTAGGCTTTTTCGTAGCGTTGAAGCACCACTTTCTGAGCACGGACAAGCTCTCCCTCCGTGAAGCCGTGGATACGGGCGCGTTTGGCCTCTTCGAGTAAAATCTTGAGCGCTTCGCGTACTTTACTTTCATTGGTAGCCGAAAACAACTGAAAAACACTGCTTTCGCGCCCTAGGCTACCATCTCCGGCAGAGGCAGATACTAGTGGTGTACCTTCTTTCTGCATCCATTCGCTGAGGCGGGCGTTGAGCATTTGTGAGACCAACTCCACGGCCAAGTCATTGCGTAGGTCGTCCAAGGTTTGTGTTGGTTTGAGCGGGTGTTTGTAGTACAGGCGCACTGTCGTAAAGTTAGCCTCCTTGTCTTTGGCTACTTTTACTAGTGTTTCGGCATGGCCGGGTACTTCAAATACGGTACGTTCGCGTGGATTTTGTTTTGTAGGAATAGCGCCAAATTGCGCCTTTATTTGCGCCTCCATCTGGTCGAGGTCAATATCACCTACGGCCATAATGGCCATCAAATCGGGGCGATACCAATCGTTATAATATCTGCGGATGGCCTCGTGTTTGAAGTTTTTGATTAGTTCTACATCCCCGATGGGCAGTCTTTCAGGATAGCGCGAACCGTAATATAACACAGGCAAGTACTGGCGCATCATCCGCTCTTCGCCACCAAGGCGCGAACGCCATTCTTCTACAATCACGCCACGCTCTTTGTCTATTTCTTCGCCTTCAAAGCTGACAAGATGCGCCCAGTCTTCCAATATTTGCAGACCTTGTTGCACAATCTCAGGCTTGTCTGTGGGAATGGGGAGAATATAGACCGTTTCGTCGAAGCTGGTGTAGGCGTTGAGGTCTGCCCCAAAGGCTACCCCTACCGACTGTAAGTAGCTGACAATTTCGTTTTTGGCGAAGTTCTTAGTACCGTTAAAACACATATGCTCTACAAAGTGTGCCAAGCCGAGCTGATCTTCGTCTTCGAGCAGAGAACCTGCATTGACGGCCAGACGTAGCTCGACCCGCTTCTCAGGGCGGCTGTTTTGGCGTAGATAATATTTCATCCCATTGGGGAGGATGCCGATGCGCAGTTGAGGATCTAGGGGGATTGCTGTTTGATTTTGAGCTGATAAGCTGCTGGTAAGGCATAGCCACAAGCAAGCCAACAACCCCGCAATACGCCAAGGAGTAAGAGACTTATTCATAAGAGGAATGGGTTTAAGTAATGGGTATTCCCAAATATAGAAACTTTTCACTAATATTTACTTGATTTGAGGACGCACTGTGTTTGATTTAGGGGTTATTCAATAAATAAATCAGGGATTATTCCACATCATTAGACATTTTTGGTCTTTGTTGTGGTTATGTTGACTCCCTCTTCTTGATGCATATTCAACCGCAAAGGGCACAGCGCATACGCAAAGTAACATCCATATTTTAGGCTTTTTAGAAAAGGTCTAGTGGCGTGAGAAAAGATTTAATAACCTAGGATTGGGTATAGAGATTCTCTCCCCTCCGAGGTGAATTAGGGGCTTAAATCCTGAAAAATTGCTTTAGGGGCAGGGTTTGTAAACTTATTGCAAAGCATTTGTGCCAAAGTGTTTTCTTAAAAAAACCTTACTTTACCTATAACCAATACCTAACTTTGACGCATATGTTAGGATTAGCATATTACACCCTAACATAATATTACACCCTAACATAATTGTATATGGAAACCTTATATGAGGATAGTTTTGTATTGATACAACAAGATTTGTCTCAAAACTTGTTGGTAGACACTTGGTCGGGAGATAGCGAGAGGCTCGACTCGGAGACGTTCAAACAAATTCTCCTAACTTGGAAAGGCTTGATGCTCGAACATCAGGTGGCGTTTGCCCTGACGGATACGCGTCATTTCCGCTTGCCAATGACTCCTGAACTGCAAGAGTGGACAATTGAGCACATTACCAAGGAGCTAGCTGCTAGCAGATATTATCGCAAACACGCTTTTTTGATGCCCGAAGAATTTATTGCCGGCTTGGCTATCGAGCAATTTACCCAAGACACCAATGCCGCTGCCGGAGATACACACTTTTTTAGCAGTCTAGACAAAGCCAAAACTTGGTTGCTTGCTTAAAAATGAAGACTACTACAGTATGGATGCAAATGTTACCCGTACTTGGATAATCACTGACTATGACCACGAGGCCTTTGTGCAGACCTTTGCGTATGAGTCTTAGCCTAGCCGCCCATCATCTCGCGTAGGTTGGCCTCAAAATCGTCGTCGTCATCATCATCGCCAAAATCATCTTCATCAAAGCTATCAGAATCAAAATCATCTTTTCCGAAGGCGCTAGGGTCAAATTCGGGGGGGTTATTGGGAGGCGATGCCATTGCTACGGGCTCATCGGCCAAGTAATCGCTAAGGTCATCGTCATCCGCTGCATAGGCGTTCTTTTCTTCGAGTGGCATCTGTGCGAACACTGGCGGTGGAGGCGGGGGCGCTGCACTGCTGCGCTCTACGGTTTCGGTCTGTACGCCGCCTAAATCTTGCAGAGAAGCTTCTACCCGCTCCATAATGGGAGCCATGAGGTCTTGGGCTACGGGGAAGTAAGGGGTAAGGTCTTGGGCAAACTGATGCAAATGCGAAGTTTGCAGCCAAATGCTGCCCGTTCCGGCCATAGGCACTAAAATGGTTTGAGCTTGGCCATAGAGAGTCGTCAGGCGGCGCGCACGGCTCAAGTCCATACTGATAGAAGGCTCATAGGCAATCACATTGGCCAAATTGACTTCGATGACATCATCGTTGAGCAGCTTTTCGACCATTACGCCATTGCCATATACAAAGGCAGTGCCTTGGCCTTGTAGTTTTTCGAGCACAAACCCGTGTTTGTCGTAGGCGTTGAGCGCGACATCGAGGTCATCATAATGACTCAAGACCGCCTCTGCCGAGGCGCAAAGAAAGGCTCCGCGCTGAAAAAGCAGGGTTTGCTCGTGTAGCTCTTCGAGGTCAATACGGACAATCCTACCCATTCGTGGAGCAACAAAGGCCACTGTCCGCAGGTACTCGCTGTTGTTTTGAAAGCGTGTGAGATAAAAATACGGCTTTTCTGTAGGTGGGGGGGGCTGTGATGGCGGCGGGATATCCTCCTCTTCCTCCAATATGTCGTCTTCCTCATCCTCCCAAGGGGGTAGGTCTGGTGGGAGTGTGTCTTCTGACTCAAACTCTATCTTTCGTCCACGCACCCAGCTTTTGAGCGCCCAGAAGGCTTTTTCAATCAATGGGGGATTATAATCGTCTTCTTCTTCCTTGGGTGCGGGGGCATCGCTCCAGTCGTCGTCATCGTCCTCCTCCTCAAAAACCGCCTCTGGCGGCGGTGGGGGCGGAGCTTGTTTGGGCATATAATCTGAGAGCCTAATGGCTTGTGTTTGGATGGCCACCTCTTCATCGAGGTACAATAAAGCTCGGGCATCGCCCTGAAGGGCGCGGCCGGGTTCGAGTTTGATTTCAAGAATCTGCTTGAAATACTCATCAATGACTCGATATGTGAGAGAGGTTTGGCTCATCAGAATAGCAAGTACGTCATTTTTCGTCGAATTTGCACATCAATGGGAGGGCTTTCGCAAAAATGTGCCCTCATCTACTATCTATAGCTGCTGAAAAGACATTGCCCCAAGGCTGCTAAGCTGCAACCTTGGGGCAATTTGTGGGGGGCGGATGCCAGTTTGCGGGCGTATACCCAATCAAAACTGCTTTGGACTTAAAATCCGTCATCTCCGCTTTCGCCTGAGTACAGCGCACGGAACTTGCTCATAAATGCATCTTTTCGGTCGCTTCCGGCAGGCTGTAGCGAAAACTGCCCGTCTTTGGCTTTCTTGGTTTGTCGCGCATCAATGTCTTTGTTGAAGGCCTCATTAGAAGAGACCGCAAAGAGCACGTTGTTGTCCATCTCGAAGAAGTACCAAGAGTTGGCAGATATTTCGACATATACCGAGAAGCCGTCGCTGCTACCAGACCCTTTTCGGATTTCGACTGCACCCGTTACGGGGGTGTTGACGATTTTGTTGCCCACACTGAAGAGCATAAAGTTTCCTTTGCTATAGAAAGTACGGAACTCGTCGTTCCAGTGTAGCTGTACTCCGCTGATGTTGAGAGGTGAAATCAGGCTGGGCAACATTTCCATTGGCTGTACTGGGCGGCGTTTTTTCTCGGCAAAGTAGCGCTTCATCTCTCGGTCGCCGGCGATTTCGGCCAAGTTATGTGTCATAGTACCGGCTTCTTCGATATTGTAAGGGTTTTCGGGCTTTTGTAACAATACCTCTTCTACCATCTTACTCACAGAAGTAGGAGGAACAGGGGCTTTTAGGGCGATGAAGCTATCGAATTGGTAGGTTTCCTTTTCGGGATTGTATTTGCATACGCCCACAGTCTGGAGGTGCGGGGAGTGAATAGAATCTAGGAGGCGGAATGGCCCTTCCATAATCAGTTCACCGGTAATGTCATTGAAGAGCAGTTCACTGCCTACATAGCTCAGTCGGGCGCGGTAGCTCACCGGAGCCAGCTGGAAAATACCGGTGTTGGGGTTGGCTGTCAATTCTCCGCTAGCCAAGAAGACATCCCTATCGGAGTTAGATTCCATTGGCGAGATGAAGGTACTGTATAGCTCATTGGCAGCATTGAAATGCAAGCCGGCAGTTAAGATTTGGCCGGCGGCTGGGGTTTTCTCACGGAATGGCAGCTGGGTGTCGCCAGAGCTACGTTTGTAAGGAATCCAGCTATTAAATCCGGCTCCACTCTTCAAGTCCATTTTGATGTACCCATCGAGCGCCAAGTTTTTGTCATTGGCAAACATATACACCTTGCCATAATAGAGAATCCCGGTAGTGATATAGATGGGGGCTTCTTCGCTGACATAACCCTGCGAAACGGTGATGCGTCTTTTGCCGTCTAGGGCTGCAAAGGAGGTATAGTTTCCAGAGATTTCATCATCAGGAACAGCATCAGGGTCATCAGGATCTACTGGATCATCCGAGCCGTCGGGGTTTTTCTTGTTGTCTTTTTCCCGCTCTTTGGTCGACTTCTTGTCTTCTTTTTCTTGTTCAAATGCGGCTTTTCCGTCTAAGAAAGCCTGTTTTTTTCTCCCTTTCTTGTCATCGGTTTCGGTATCGTTGAGGGTGAGTACGTTTTCAAACTGTTTTTTCTCGGCCTGTACCTGGGCTGCGTCTAAGAGTCGGAAGTCATCGAACTTGATGTTGTAGATAGTACTGTCTACCTTGTTGTTGAAGGCATAGGTAGCATTGCCTTCGAAATCAATTCGGGAGTTGATTTTGATACGCCCATCAAAGAGGTTGTGGTATTGGTTAAGGGTATCAATGACGAGCTTGGCATTGCGTAGGGTTTCGATATCGGCCTCTCCTCTTACGACCACCCTGCCCGAATCGGGGAGGATACGCGCATCGGCAGAGGTGATATAGGGAACCCCTTCGATGATAAGTCGTCGTTCTTGGGTGTTGTAGTGTGCTTCGGAGCCATTGAATCGGACATCACGCCCGTCATACGATTCGCCGCCATACTTGGTAGAGGCAAAGATAGAGGTGCTATCGCCCTGCATATCAATCATATTGGTGGCTGTATTCCAGCGGGCTTCTTGGATATTGGTTTGGAACTTGGCATAAGGGAAGCTAAAGGCCAGATAGTTGATATTGCGAACCTCTTCCGAAGGCTGTGAGTAAGCAAATCCTTGGCGTAGACTCATATTGAGGTCTACAAAGTTGCCTTTGAGTAGTTCGGGATTATTGACATAAAACGATTGGTCGGTACTACGGGGGTCTCGTTTGGCAGAATTGACCTTAAATTCGAGTTGTGTTCCTACTAGGCTATCTATTCCCAACATATAAGGATCCATTCCCATCGCAATCATCTCAAAATCACTTCTTACGGCACTACCATAGCCATACAAGCCGGTAGATTTGACAATCAGCGTGCCATAGAGTGTCATCATCTCAAAGTTGTCGGCACCATCATTGCCATAGACTTCAAACAAGCGGCTAGAGTATTCGATTTCGTAGCGGTCTTCGCCCAAGAAACCATCGATATATTCTCGATTGTCAATCATCAGACTGTCATCGAGCACAGCCCAAGCCATTTTGGCTCGTTCGCCTATGGCCATCGGGAAAGAGGCCTTTTTGGAGCCTATTTTTTCGGCTCGGTCTACCTTAAACTCTACCTCATCAGCGTATACATATTTGGGCAAAAAGAGGTATCGTTTGCCGATGGTATTCTCGACCTTGGTACTGAGGAAAGTAATCAGGCCGGAAGAGAACATCCCTTCTTTGTTCATCACAATAGGTTCGTTGAAGCGAATATGTGCGCCCTCGACGCGGCTTTCTTCCGGGTATTTGCTCAGAATGTCTTGATGTAGTTCTTCGACCCTTCCCGGCGAGTTTTGAATCATATCTTGAGGAATGCCTAGGTCGTGGGTGGCAATCCATTCTTTTACGTAACCACGCTCGGGGTAGAGGTCATAGCCCTCGGGGGGTGGGTGGTGTGTAAAGCCCATTTGGCCGCCAGTGCCGGGCAAGCCAACCAACGTTTCTTTGAAGGGCGGAAAAATATTACAGCTCATAATTCCGGGGAAGCGTGGTTCCTTGATGTAGAGGCTGTCTAGTTTTACTTCGGGCATAATGAATTTCACCCGGGTAGAGTCATAAGCGCCATCTTGGCGTGTTTCTAGCGCAAAGTTCATAAAGCCACCTCCGGGGATGTTGAGCTTGGGATAGGTGGCAAAAAACTCTCCGGGCATTTGGTCGCTTTCCCCTTGTTTCAGCCCCGATTTGTTGGTGGGCAGGTTGATTTGCATCGTTCCGGCTTCGTCATAAACTATTTCGGAACCGAAGTACTGCGGCTCAGGCTGTCTGGTAACGGGGTTGTATACGATGTTGCCGTTTTCGTCTGTAGCCGGGATGATGTTGCCGGTGCTGTCGCGCATAATGAAGAGGATGTCTTCAATTTCGGGCATATCCAATACAAACTCCTCGTAGTTGAAGGTAAACATCCTTCCTCTGAAGCGCATATCGCCGATTTTGGCTTCGCCTGCCTCCATAAAAATGGTTCGGTTTGAGAATATCTGTACTTCGTTGTTGGCCGGCACGAGATAAACCCCCAGCTCGTGGCTGATGGGGAATTCTTTGACCCCCCGCACCAACAAGTTGCTCCCGCCCAGAATCATACTGGCATTGGGAATCCAATTGATGGTTACGGACTCGTTGCCGAGGCTGTCATAAACAGCCTGATTGCCCACACGTACCCGCGACTGGATGCGTAGGTCGTCATAGTCATAGTTATAATAAATATCGCGTTCGCCCGGGGTCTGGAAGCCCAGCTGTGGTTGGTAAGTAGGGCGACCATTGATGTCTCCTACTACATTTTGGGCATTGACATCTTTGGCGGTATAATAAAACTTATCCGCATCTACATAATGCACCAGTTTGTAACCGAGGGTGATTTTGTGCCTTTTGGTCCATTCGTCCGTTTCGGTTTTGGGATTCCAACGCTGGTATTCGTCTTCTTCTATCTCTAGTGCGCCTTTCAGGCGCAAGTCTGTTGCCACACCCAAAAGGACATTGGGGTCCTGTTTGTAGTCTTCGGCCATCTCCTCCAGATAGAAGGGGTCGTACATACTATAGGAAATCCCCTCTCTGATGAGTTTGCGGGCATAATTATGAAAAATCTTGTAAGGGTTGAAATCATAAATACTAGAGGCATAGGTGTATACATCTGGGTCATAGAAATCAAAAGACTCAAAAGTTACGGGCAGCAAGCTATCGGTGAGGGTAGTCAAGAAAAAATTGAGGCTATCATTGGTCATATCATAGCTGAGCAGGTCTACATCCATCAAAAACTTATGGTCGGTATTGATAAAGGGAGTTTCTTGAAAGACACTGTTCTTGTTGCGTATCAGCTCTATGCGCGACTTATCGATATGGTATACCAAGTCTACCGATGTATGGAACACCGAGTCTGCCCCACCATAAAAGTAGATGGAGAACTTTGTGTTTTTGGCAGTTACGCGTGTTTGCTCGAAGATAAACTCGCGCCCTCGCACATTGAAGAGTGGCTCGCCGCCACGCTCTGCGTAAAGTGTCGAGAGGCCGCGCTCACGTGCACCCACACCTTTGATACCCTGTAGGGCAAAGCCCCCTTGGTAGCTTACATATTCTCCTAGGCCAGTGATGCGGACATCTTCGTCTGACTGAAACTTGGGATAATCAGCCACCGTAAGGGTATCTATAATCACCCGTTTGGTTTTACCGTCTACTTTGATATTTCGGTATACATACTCTTTTTTGCGGTCTTTGGAGATAAAGTCAAAGCTGCCTGTAATCCCCCCGCTAAAATAGCTTCCATTGCTGAGTTGTGCGTCTTTGCTGTGGATAGCGGCTTTTCCGGCTTCCAGCACAAAATCTCCCAAGGAGCAGGTAATCTGCCCTGTCGAAAGGTTGGGGTACTCGCGTTTGAAGCCAACTTGTGTTTTGCCCTCTTCGTTTTTATGCTTGGTACTGACATAGAGGTTGGCCCAGTCGAAGCTTCCTCCATTGCCGATAAAGTTATGACTGAGCATTTTGTAATCGCCAGAAGTACTGGAGACAAAGCTAGAGTCGAAAGGCGACACCAAGGCTAGGTCTACCCGGCTTACCTGCAGTATGGGCTCATCTTCGTAGCGAATATTGTAAGAGCCTTGCGCAAGGTAGACCTTGTTGTAGGAGCTGTAATAGAGCGCTTGGTGGGCGTAGAAGTGGTAGAGTTGTACAAAAAACTCCTCTGTTGTCTTGGTATTGATATTGGTCTGCAACATCGACAAACAAGCATCGAGCAGATTACCCAACTGAGAGCTGTTGAGAATAGACTGCTCGGTGCCTTCGATTAGGGCTGCATAAAAATGTTTGTATGCACTGTTGAAATCACACTGTTTTTGCAACAACTCATTAGAAATCTGGATGACTTTTTGTTGTGCGGGCTGTCCCATACCGCTCCATACCTGCCCAAACCGCTCCGACAGGGCGGCACCATCTGTGGCATTGTATTTGACCATCAGTTGACCTACAAGGGCAATGAATTTTTCGGTGCTATCAGGAGCGGTTTTCGTATAGCGTTGCGCTTGCAGCGGCGCTACAGTCAGCAGGAGGCTGCCGCAGATGCCCCACAAAAGCATCCATAAACGAGTTTTTGAAAACATAGCCATAAGTATTTTTTTAAGCAGTTGAGTAGTGTAAGTTCAGGACAGTTTGTATTCAAACGCCTAAGCAGCCTGTAAGCTAACGAGTGGCGGGTTCGTAGCGTACGGCTACCCAGCGGTTTTTTTCTTTGATACTGACGGGCTTCCAACCTTGGGCTTGCATCGCTTCGCTGATGAGCGCCTCGTCTTCTACATAAAACCCGCTCAGCAATACCGTAGCGCCCGGGCGTAATAGGCGCACATAGGCCGGAATTTCTGCCAAGAGTACATTGCGGTTGATATTGGCTAGCAAGATATCATAACCACCACGCAGGGAGAGGGTCTCTATGGTGCCTTGGTAAATCTGAATAGCCTCACAATCATTGAGTTGTGCGTTTTCGCGTGCGTTTTCGGCAGCCCATTCTTCTATATCATAGGCTTCTACCCAAGTAGCCCGCAATTTCATTGCCATAATTGCCAAAATACCCGTACCACTGCCCGCATCCAGTACAGATTTTTGCGAATGGTCAAGCGCAAGTTGGTGCTCAAGCATCAAGGCAGTGGTTTCGTGATGCCCCGTCCCAAACGACATTTTTGGGTTAATCAGCAGTTCGTAGGCAAAGCTAGGGTCTGGAGCGTGAAAAGAGGCCCTCACACGACACTGTGTGCCGACAGTGATGGGTTCGTAGTGTTTTTCCCAGTCTTCGTTCCAGTTTTGTTGGGCAATGGTCTCATACCGGTATTGCCAAGTGGCTTGCTCGGTATAGGTTTCTTGGAGCAGTGCCAAGGCCGAAGCATCAAACAAATCGCTCACAATGTATGCCTCTAGCCCTTGCTCGGTTTCTACAAAGGTCTCGAAGCCTAGTTCGGCCAATTCGGCCATCAAGATTTCTACAAAATCTGCCGGAGCAGTAACATAAACGGCGGTGTATTCCACGGCATTGATTGTTTAGGGGTGAATGTGTTTGGGAGTATAGCGTAGAAGGGATGGAGGATGGGGCTACAAATGTCTAGGTTTTTTGCTAACTTTCGATGTAATTGACCCAAAAGCGCTTCTTTTTAGGCTCCCGGGCTTCTAACAAACGGAGGCTTTAGGCAGTTTTAAGGTCTGTACTTCTTTCTCTTTACCCTAGCCCCTCTGTCTATGTTACAATTGTTTTACAAAAAATTAGCCGGCTGCTTGCTGTTGCTGGGAGGTATTTTTTTGCTTAATGCCTGTGGATCACAGCCTAACAACAATAACAGCAACACACAAGACACTACCAGCGCCGGTATGGCTCAGGCTGATACCGAAAAGTTGCCGCTCTCCAAACTACGCCTGCCCGAAGGGTTTGAAATCAGCATCTATGCCGAAGGCATCGAAGAGGCTCGCTCGATGGCGCTCAGCCCCAAGGGAACGCTTTTTGTCGGCAACCGACGCAAAGACAAGGTGTATGCCCTTGTAGACACCAACCAAGACTACCGTGCCGACAAGGTCTATGTCATCGCCTCCGGCCTCAATATGCCCAATGGGGTGGCCTTCAAAGACGGCAGCCTCTATGTGGCTGAAGTAAACCGTATTTTGCGTTTTGATGATATCGAAAACCGCCTCGATAACCCCCCTACGCCGGTAGTAGTGTATGACCAATACCCCACCGACAAGCACCACGGCTGGAAATTTATCGCCTTTGGCCCCGATGGCAAGCTCTATGTCCCTGTGGGAGCGCCCTGCAACATCTGCGAGCGCCTCGATAACCCTTTTTATGCTTCCATTACCCGTATGGATCCTGATGGCAATAATGTAGAAGTGTTTGCTTCGGGGGTGCGCAATACAGTGGGCTTCACTTGGCATCCCGAAAATAAAGAAATGTGGTTTACGGATAATGGACGTGATATGCTGGGCGACGACATCCCGCCTTGTGAACTCAACCACGCCCCCAAGGCTGGAATGCACTTTGGCTACCCCTACTGCCACGGGGGCGACCTGCCCGACCCTGAGTTTGGCAGCAAACGTAAGTGTGAGGAGTTTACCGCACCCGCCCAAAAGCTAGGCCCTCACGTGGCTCCACTGGGTATCCGGTTTTATACCGGCAATATGTTCCCCAAATCTTACAAAAATCAGTTGATTTTTGCCGAGCACGGCTCTTGGAACCGCAATAAGAAGATTGGCTACCGTCTCTGCATTGCTGAGCTGGAGGGCGACAAAGTGGTGAGCTACAAACCTTTTATCGATGGGTGGCTCGACAATGACTCTCAGGAGGTATGGGGCCGACCGGTCGATGTTCAGCTTCTGCCCGATGGCTCGATGCTCGTGTCTGATGACTATGCTGATGTTATTTACCGCATTACCTACAAAGGCTAATGCAGCCTCTCAGTACATCCAAGACGTGCTGATTTCCGTGGCTATCAATGACTTTTAGGAAAATCAATTTCTTGGAATAATCGCTATCAAACATAACCCACAGTTACAGGCTGTGGGTTTTTAGATGTAGGCAGAAAAGCAGTCTAAGGCTTACTTCTCCAAAATATCTAAGGTGTATTTACTTGCATTCTGATAGCTTTATATTCCGATACTGATATTACAACCCACTTTCCGCACCCCTTAATTTCAGATTACGGAATTAAGATAAAAATAGATTAAATTGATTTTTAATTGTGTTTTTCAAATAAAATCCTGTAGATGAGTGTTTTTTAAAAAACAGGTTTTATTATAATTGAGCACTGAAAAATGCTAATTTACTTAATAGTACCTAATCTTGAAAAACAGGGTGCGGAAAGTGGGGTCTATATCAACGATACCCAATACTTCGACCATGTGCCTCAAGTAGCCTAGGAGTTTTATATCGGGGGCTACCAACCGGCTCAAAAATGGCTCAAAGACCGGAAAGACCGCCAATTGGAGTTTGAGGATATTTTGCACTATCAAAAAATCATCGTAGCACTAACCGAAACCGACAGACTGATGAGAGAGATTGATAAAATCAACTTCATAACCTAGTGTCGAGCACCACAGAACTTTAGGAGCGGTAGGTGCTAAACCCGGGCTTGCTGCCGTGTGCTTGACTGCTGTCTACTACCCGAATAGCCACTACCTCGGCGCTGGCTGTTTGAATGCCTTCAGCCCAAGCTTCGCAGGCGATGATCGTTTTGCGTCCTTTTACTTCCAACACCCGAGCCTCCAACCTGATGGGAACATCAATGGGGGTGGGTTGTAAGTACTTCACCGTCATAGTTCCTGTGGCATACATATACACTGGGGCGCTGTCGTAGGGGCGGCCTTCGCTGCGGTAGGCGTGTGCCATAGCTGTCCCCATGGTATGGCAGTCGATAAGGGTTGCCAAAATCCCCCCATTCATCAAGCCCTTCCAACCTTGATACTTAGGGTCGTGGGCATCCCACAGGCAGACACAGGCATCCCCTTCCCAATGGCTTTTGATTTGCAGCCCTTGGGGGTTGTCCTTACCACAACCAAAGCAGATGTTGCCGTCCATAAAGTCTTGAATGTAGTCTGTATCAGGGTTTTGCATAAGGATTTGCGCAGTTTTTGAGTTGGAGTGATTTACCTAGGAACTTCTACACTTTGTAGAATTTGGTTGATGACCTGCTGTAGGGCCAGCCCTTCCATTTCTTTTTCGGGGGTAAGCACTAGGCGGTGGACGAGTACATGTGGGCTGATAAATTTGACATCATCGGGGGTGATAAAATCACGTCCTTGGACAGCCGCATAGGCTTTGGCACCGGCCAAAATCGCTAGAGAGGCGCGGGGCGATGCCCCCAGATAGAGCGCGGGATGGTGGCGTGTTTGGTGAACAATCTGCGCGATATAGCGCAAAAAATCCTCCTGAACGTGAATTTGTTGGATATACTGCCGGTAGCGTGTCAGGGATGTAGGGTCAAGCACAGGGCTTAGCGCCGGAGGGCTGTTCTGAGGGCGTTGGTGTAGGCGGTTTAGGATTTCGATTTCTTCGCTGAAAGAGGGGTAGCCGACCGTGATTTTGAACAAAAAGCGGTCGAGTTGGGCTTCTGGTAGGCGGTAAGTCCCTTCTTGCTCGATAGGGTTTTGGGTGGCCAATACCATAAAAGGTGTATCCATGGGGTAGGTCTTACCGTCCATCGTAATTTGGCGCTCTTCCATTACTTCAAAAAGTGCCGATTGGGTCTTGGCCGGAGCGCGGTTGATTTCATCAATCAAGACCATATTGGCAAAAATGGCCCCTTGTCGAAACTCAAACTGTGTCGTTTGGGGGTTGAATACCGAAGTACCCAATACGTCCGAAGGCATCAAGTCAGGGGTAAACTGGATACGCGAGAATTTAGCGGCGATAACAGAAGACAGAAGCTTTGCTGTCAGTGTTTTGGCTACGCCCGGCAGGCCTTCAATCAGGACGTGCCCATTGGCCAAAAGCGCCGTAAGTAGCAAGTCGACCATAGTGTGTTGGCCAACGAGGGTTTGGCCTATATCTTCTTTGACGCGGTTGAGTGCTTGGTGCAGCTCAGATAGGTCTAGGCGGTTTTCAAACATAGGAAGAAGAAGCTACTAACCTTGATGGAGTTGTTGAATGAAGGGGTTCGGAGCTGTTATTGCAGCCTATCCAAACCCACTTCAATATAAGGATAAATAGGATTGGAGCATAAGCTTTAGTACAAATTATCCAAAAACTTGTCTTTCACCTCAAAATCATCGAGGGTCAGAAACTGCTCCCAAAAGTCTGTTTCGGGTAATGGTCCTACACAGATGATGGGCTCTTTGCGTACCGGATGTACAAAATACAGGCGGCGGGCGTGTAGGTGAATGCTCTGGTCTTCGTTAGCACGAGGGAAGCCATACTTTGTATCACCTTTGATAGGGCAGCCCATACTGGCCAACTGCACCCGAATTTGGTGTGGGCGGCCTGTGAGGGGGCTTATCTCCAAGAGGTAGTGGTCGTTTAGGTAGCCCAGCGTGCGGTAGGTCAGCTCAGCCTTTTGTGCCTCGGGGTGTGGATAATCATAGGCCGTTACGTAGTTGCGGCTTTCGTCTTTGAGCAGCCAGTGTGTCAGCTTGTCTTGTTTTTTGGGAGGCTTACGCTTGACAATCGCCCAGTAAGTTTTTTGGATTTCGCGTTTGCGGAAAAGCTCTGTCATCCGTTCTAGTCCTTTGGAGGTACGCGCCAACACTACCAGTCCACTGACAGGCCGGTCGAGACGGTGTACCAAGCCCATAAAAACCTCGCCGGGTTTGTCATATTTTTCCTTGATGTATACTTTGGCGTGGTCGAGCAGGGTACGGTCTTTGGTATGGTCGCCCTGAACCAAAAGACCAGATGGCTTGCTGACGATGAGAAGGTGATTGTCTTCGTAAATGACTTGGAAAGGGAGTTTCATGACCGTCTGTGTGGGTGGAAATAAAAAGATGGGCAATATAGAAGCCTATAAGTTTTTGAATACTTTAGCAATGGGGGTGAGCCCATCGGGTAGCGCTTGAGATATCAACAGCTTATGAGATATACTCAACCCAAACTGGTTGGGGAAATGTGCGCGCTGAGAGTCCTGGAGAATCAAGAAAATCAAATCCTGTAAATCCTCTTCAGAAAGCAGGGCTAAAACGGAGGTCAAAGCATTCATTTTATACCAAAATAAGACCTCGTGTTGCCCCGAAGCGATGGCTTCGGGCTATTTTTGGCAGTGTCTAGGGTAGTAAAATATCAAACATTAAAGTAGTAGTGTTAGCATCTATGAGACCTTACTAATACGGATAAGGTGTTGCTCACGGTCTCGGCTGTGATAATAGCGGAGGCATTGATTGGCCTCATCCATCTCAAAATACCCGTCCGAGACTTCTACTTTGTAGCCTTGGGGGAATTGATAACGAGGGATAAACAGCTCCGTACAGCCATTGCCCATTTCGGGGTAGTGTGTAAACTCAAACTCGAAGATGTGCTTTCGGTAGTCGAAGAAAAGCCTGTCGGCAATGCCCGAAACGGCCATAGGGTAGGGTCGCAAAATCGCTTTGAGCGAGCGTCCGCCGCTGTAGGGGTCTTCATCGTCTTGGTATTCGGTACGGCTAAAGATGGAGCAGTCTTCGGTATTGAGGCCGTCGCCCTGTTCGTGGGTATTGGTGGGGGTGTAGTTCCAATAGCAGTAATGGAGCAATAGGTTTTTCTCCAGCCTGCTGAGTATCTGGTCAGTAGCCTTGGTATGTGTTTGGTAGTTTTGTGTTTTGAGTGCCCTTCCGTCGTTGAGATTAAAGGGGATACCCACTTGGCTGATGAACGTAGGCACTCCACCGAGTAGGTCGATGCTTTGTTGTTTGAGGGCTTGCAGGTGTTCTTCCTTTGTGCGCTCAATCTTTTGTTTGCCCCATACCGTACGGTGGCGGCGCAGGTCATAGTCGAGCCAGGCGCTATGCATTCCGGCAAAATGAGGCATTGCTTCGCGCCAAACCACACTATTGACAATCTGCTGTGCGTCTTCGGAGTTGAACTGTGGGTGTTCTTCGTCGAGGGGAGGAGCGCTGAAAATCAGCGCCTCGGAGTGTTGTTGGCGGATGCCCTCGGCAAAGCGGTTGATGAATGGCAGCAGGTAGTCTTCTGCAAAGTTCACGCGGCGCTCGTTGATTTCGGTAAAGTAGTGAGGCTTGAGCAGGCGCGAAGTACCGATACCGTCAGACTCCCATACATCGTGGGTTTTCCAAATACAGCGGAAGCCATTGAGCCAAGCCTTTACCCCCGTAGGGTTGAGCTGTACCTTGCCTTTTTGGGCAGGGCCAAAGCGCCCAAACTCCCAGTTTTCGACCTCGCAAGGGTTACCCAAGCCCAACATCATCGACTGAAAGGGGGTGGGCGAAGGGCCTTTGCGCAGCAAAAACTGATTGCTGTGGAGGTTTTCCCAGCCTATCCATCCTGCGCTGGGGTTGTGCATGACTTCATAGCCAATCACATTGGCACAAGTAACCAAACGCTGCGCCAAGGCACTATAAGCAGCGATATAGCGCTGTTGTAAGTATTCTTGGATAGGTATTTGGTTGTGGACGAGTGTCTGGGGCGCAAAATCATTTCCCGCAAAAAAGAGCGTAAACATCGTAGCGGCAGCCAACTTAGGGTAGTTGCTCAACGTGTAGGCTTGTTGATAGTCGTTGGGCGACTCGTGGTGTAGGGTGGCTGCGCCGGCCTTGGCAAACTGCTGTACGTCCAGGCCGGCCAGCTCAAAAGTCCAAGCGGGTGCGCCTGCGCCACCCGAAAAGCGGCTCCAAGCCTCTTGATAAGGACAAATCAAAACCCAAAGTCCGTGTTGGATGGCTTT
The DNA here is from genome assembly GCF_000430505.1 of Eisenibacter elegans DSM 3317. Taxonomy (NCBI): domain Bacteria; kingdom Pseudomonadati; phylum Bacteroidota; class Cytophagia; order Cytophagales; family Microscillaceae; genus Eisenibacter; species Eisenibacter elegans. The sequence continues at coordinate 165,261 of NZ_AUMD01000021.1, forward strand.
ACCGGCCAAGCTGCGGATATGATCGAGGTAGGCTTCATCGTATTGCTCTGGAGCAATAGGCTCTATGGCCTCCCAAGGCACCAGCAAGCGTACCAAATTAAAACCCCACTGCGAGAGTCGTTTGAAGTGTTGGTCGGCCTCTTCCAGCGGGAAAGGGGTATTGAGGTAGCTGACACGCTTGCGGTCGTAGAAGTTGTCAGGTATTTCGGAGCGAACCCTCGGGGTGTGAGGAAGCAAGGCGTTGCCGCCTACCGAAATGCCGCGAAAAAACAAGCTCCGGTCGTGCTCATCGACAAATTGTTGGGCTTTGATTTGAATCATATACAGTGTAAGGGCGCTAGACAGTGAAAAAGGTGCGGTGGTTGGGCGGAGCTACAACCACTCGTATTGATGCTCTTGGATGTCGAGATTGTGATAGACCTTCTGCACGTCGTCGTCGTCTTCGAGTACGCTGATAAGCTTGAGTACCTCTTTGATGGCTTCATCATCAAGGCTGACCATAGAGACCGGAATGCGTTGCAACTCGGCGTTTTCGGCTTCTATTTTTTGCTCTTCAAGCCCTTTTTGTACGCGCCCAAAGTCTTCCATCGCGCAGGTTACCAAGAAGGTATTGTCTTGAAACTCTACGTCTTCAGCTCCCACATCGATGAGTGTAAGGGTAAACTCATCGGTATCTATACCTTCAGGAGCCTGAATGGTAAACACTCCCTTGCGTTGAAATATAAATTCGAGGGAGCCGTTAGTGCCGAGGCTGCCGTTGTATTTGCGGAAAGTAGAGCGTACGTTCTGTACAGTACGGGTCGGGTTGTCTGTCATGGCTTCTACAAAAACAGCCACTCCGTTAGAGCCATATCCTTCGTAGCTTACCTCGGTATAGTCGGTAGAGTCGTTGCCGGTAGCTTTGTTGATGGCGCGTTCGATGTTGTCCTTGGGTACGTTGGCTCCTTTGGCGTTTTGGATGGCCAATCGCAGGCGCGGGTTCGACTCTGGGTCGCCGCCGCCGGTGCGTGCAGCCACGCTGATTTCTTTGATGAGCTTGGTAAACAACTTACCGCGTTTGGCATCAGCGGCTCCTTTGCGGTGTTTGATATTGGCCCATTTACTATGTCCTGCCATAACAAATGATGGTATATTTGGTTATCAAAAATAGCTATAATACGAAGGCTTACAGCCTAAAAAGTACAAAGGTAGCAATTATACCCTATGCAAACAATTGCAGGCTACCTTTTGCGCCGCCACGGCTGCGTGAAATACCTCAACATTTTTGCCCTGTGCTCATATAGCCATTCCCAAAAAACAGCTACCTTTGTACCTGTTTTTGACTATACTAGGACAAGCCTCCAATGAAAACATTCTTTCGTATACTCTCTTACGGCAAGCCGCTCAATCGATACATTATCCCGTATTTTTTGTTTTCGCTCCTATATTCCGTATTTTCTTTGGCCAACTTCGGTCTATTGGTACCCTTGCTAGATGTCTTGTTTAGTGATACCTCCGTGGCAGCCCAAACAGCAGCGCCCTTTCCAGAGGCTTCGTTTTCGCCACGCTATGTCATCGACGTATTTTACTACTACTTTTATCATTACATCCGTACCTACGGTGCTTTCAGCACCTTACAGTTCGTTTGTGGTATATTCATTCTGGCAATGATTTTGTCTAATATTTGCCTCTATTTCTCTATTCGGGTGATGGAGTATATGCGGGTGCAGGTGGTGGAGAACTTGCGCCGCGATTTTTTTACCAAAATTACCCAACTACACTTGGGCTACTTTTCCGATCAGCGAAAAGGAGACATCATGGCTCGTATGACTACAGATGCCGTAGAGGTGGAAGCAATGGCGATGAACACCCTCCGGATGATTTTCAAAGATCCACTCAAAATCATCTTGTTTTTCATCGGCTTGTTTGTCATTTCTGTAAAGCTGACCTTATTTACCTTGGTATTTATCCCTTTGTCGAGCTTATTGGTGGCCTATGTCATCAACAAGCTCAAGCGCAAGGCCGACTATACCCAGCAGATTTTGGGCAATATGGGCAGTATCTTGGATGAAACCATTGGTGGGCTGCGCGTCATCAAAGCCTTTAATGCAGGGCCTTATATCCGAGGGGTGTTTGAAGCCCAAAACCAAGCCTACTCCCGCACAATGCGCTCCCTTGCCCGCACACGTGAGGCGGCCTCACCTTTGTCAGAAGTGCTCGGCACTACTATCGTGGCCGGTATCTTGCTCTATGGTGGCAGCTTGGTACTCAGCGACCAGTCGGAGCTGAAAGCCAGCCAGTTTGTAGCATACATCACTCTCTTCTGGCAGATTATGCAGCCTGCCAAAAGCTTGACCAGCGCCTTCAGTGTGGTGCAGAAAGGTATTGCCGCCGGCGACCGTATCTTTGCTGTATTAGATACGCCTCTGGCCATCACCGACAAGCCCGAGGCCACCCCGCTCAAGGCCTTTGAAGAGGGAATCACGTTTGAAAACGTCTCTTTCCGCTACGAAGACAATTGGGTGCTCAAAGATATCAGCTTTAGTATCCCTAAGGGCAAAACAGTAGCCCTTGTAGGCGAAACAGGCAGCGGCAAGTCTACAATCGCCGACCTTATCCCGCGCTTCTACGACGTACAGTCTGGCGCGATTCGTATCGATGGGCACGATATCCGCGACTTGCAGTGGGAAACAATTATGCAAAACCTAGGCATTGTTACCCAAGACGCAATCCTCTTTCACGATACCATCTACAACAACATTGCCTTTGGCAGCCCCCACGCCACCCGCGAAGAGGTAGAACGCGCCGCACAAATAGCCAATGCCCACGAGTTTATTCTCCATGCTGAGCAAGGCTACCAAACGGTCATCGGCGACCGAGGCGTAAAGCTCTCCGGAGGCCAACGACAACGCATCACCATCGCACGGGCAATCTTGAAAAACCCGCCTATACTGATTCTGGATGAAGCAACCTCGGCGCTCGATGCAGGCTCCGAAAAACTCGTACAAGAGGCGCTCGATAACCTGATGCAAAACCGCACCTCCTTGGTCATCGCACACCGCCTCAGCACCATCCAAAACGCAGACGAAATCTTGGTATTGCGCCAAGGCGAAATCATTGAGCGCGGAACGCACGAGTCGCTCCTGCGTAATCAGGATGGGGTCTACCGTAAGTTCAAACACATGCAAACACTATAACCCACACCGAAGCCCACCACTATGGATAAAGTACTTATTGTTCTCAAAAATATCACTGTTGCCATTTTCCTAGTTGTCCTGAGCTTTGCCTATTATGATATGGGCGAGGGCATCAGCTCTATGATCATTCTGTTTTTGGACAATCAGGGGCTGCCCGGCGCAAAAATAGACCGTTCTTGGTTCTTTTATGGCCTGAGTCTTTTTGTAGTACTCTTTAATGCGCTGATTGCTACAGCTATCCAATTGTTGCGCCGTTATCCTATTCAGGCCTTGCCGGTAGCAAAGGCCGACTTTTGGCACGCCAACGAAGAAAATCTGATTGAAACACGATCAATATGGGTAGGATGGTTGGCCGCGCTAGGCATATTTGCCAACCTATGGCTGTTGACAATGGTCATCAGAGTCTGGTTTATTCACCGCACACTGATTGGCACAGTAGAGGCATACCACCCCTTCTGGATTGTATTGTTGGTCTTCTTGCTGGGTTGGATGATATTTCCCTCATTGCGTTTCCGCAGTCTGCCCAAAGCCGATACAGCCATAGAATAAGGAACAACCAACAACCGTAGTGCTTGCTGTGCCCACTAACCATAGCCTCTCCCTATTTGCCACAATTATTTGACTGATAGTTGTATTGGAAGCATACAGCCTGCAGCAAGGCCGCCCAAAAAAGTATGGCTGCCTCAGCCACGGAAACGATGGCCAAAGAGAAAAAATACCTCCAATTGCGCCTACACGATGGGCTTTTTGCTACTGTTGCCGGAGTTTGCCAAGTATATTTCTGCTTTCTGGATGGGGATGTTTGTAAGTGCTTACTTTGTACAGGGTATTGTTACAACGCTCCTTATCAGGAAAAATGTTCAGAAAGAACTCCGAGAACTGCGCGTAGTGGTGGCACTGCAAGAGCGTTTGTTGGAGCAGGAAATTTCATCAGTGTAAGGGATACTGTCAGCGCAGCTTTTAGCCGCCTGTGCTTTCATAGGCGGCTAAAAGTGTTCTTTTAGAGGAAAAATTGATGCAGCTAGTCCCCATCATGCGTTCTTGATTCCGCCTGCGTCCTCACAGACGATTGTAGGGCGGCATCATTTTTAGTTTTTATAACGCTTTCCTGATTTCCTCCAACATCTTCTTGCCGCCATCAGCCAAGAGTTCTTCTGCGAGTGTTTGGCCTATTTTTTCGGCATCGGCAGCGGCTCCGCTGAGGCTTCGGCGCAAGATTTGCGTACCATCAAGGCTGATGATACCGGCCTCTAACGTTACTTGGTCTTTTTGGAGCGTGGCATAGCCAAAAATCGGCACACTACAGCCGCCTTCTAGTTTGCGCAACAGGCTGCGTTCGGCCTTGAGGCAGGCCTCTGTTTGAGGGTGATTGACCAACTGTCTGATTTGCTCGTATTTTTTGCTATCTAGCTTGGTAGAGGCTTCTATCGCAATGGCGCCTTGCCCCACAGCAGGGGTAAAAATATTCAAGGGAAGCTCTTCGACGATATACTCTCCATAATTCATTCGGTGTACGCCTGCATAGGCCAAGATAAGCGCATCATAGTAGCCCTCTTCAAGCTTTTTCATGCGGGTTTGGAGGTTGCCACGAGCTTCGGCTGAGCGCACATTGGGGTAGTAGTGTTTGAGCATCGCCGAGCGGCGGGTAGAAGACGTACCTACCACAAACGAACGGTCAAAATCAGCCATACGGGTGTCCGTATTATAGCTAATGACCACATCGTGTGGTTTTTCGCGTTCGTCAAAGGCAATCAAGGCCAAGCCCTTGCCCAAGCTCGACTGCACGTCTTTGGCACTATGTACGGCGATATCAATCTTTTTTTCTAAAAGTTGCTCTTCTAGCTCTGCCGTAAACAGCCCTTTGCTGCCGATTTTGGACAAAGATTTATCGAGAATTTTATCTCCTTTGGTTTCAATGGTAATGATTTCAGAAGCGATACCGCCCTTTTTAAGCAATGCTGCAATATGTTTGGCTTGCCAAAGGGCAAGTTTGCTTCCTCTCGTACCGATACGTATGGTCATGGGCACAAATAGTACTTTGGTGGAATTTTTACAAAAACAAAATTTTTTCAAAAAAATGCAAGCCTTTTGTCAATCTTTAAGTATTGTTAAGGCTTTGCACGGTAGGCTTTGCCGAAGCGCAGCCAAGTTATTGGGCGTAGCTGCCGGTTTGTTTGAGCAATCGCGCCAGCTGTATCGATAGGTTTAAGAACAATATTTTGCCATTCGCATTGCGCTCTAGGTGGCCGTATGCGGTATTGAGGGCTTCATAAATACCGGGGGTGTTTTCGAGATGCATCACCTTTCCCAGTCCTTGGATAAACTGTACAGCCTCACCTTCGAGCCGTACCAAGCTGCCTAGGGCTTGCCCTGAGAGCAGTGCGTCGCGGCAGGCTCCCATACCATAACGAATCAGGTTTTTTTGTGTTTCTTTCCCCATTTTCCCAAACACTTCCATAAAAGAAAGCATCTCCAATACGTCTGACTTATAACAGGCGCGCATCCAATCTCTAAAAAAAGGCAGGTGCTCCATGGCTTCTGATTGTAGCAGGCGGTGGGCTTCACTCATACTGCCGTCGGCTAAGTAGCCGATGGCTTGCGCACGGGCTTCGTCTATGGGATAATGGGCAAGCAGGTTTTGGCGTAATTCTTCATCGCTGAAGGCCGGAATTTGCAGTGCCTGTACCCGCGAGCGGATGGTAGCCAGCAGCTTATCGGGTTGGTAACTGACCAACAAGAAGATTGTACGAGAAGGGGGCTCTTCTAAAATCTTGAGTATGGCATTGGCCGCGTTGAGGTTCATCCACTCGGGCAGCCACATCAGCAGTACTTTGTAGTTGGCCTCAAAAGGTTTGAGTGCTAGGGAGTTGACCAGCCTCCTGCTTTCTTCTACTGCGATAGAGGCCTGTTTGTTGTCAGCTTCTATCAAGTGTAGCCATTGGCTGAGATCTAGATAAGGGGTATCGAGCAGAGCGCTCCGCCACTCAGCCAAAAAGTCGAGGGAGGTCGCCTTGCTGACGTTTGCCGTGTTGGCAGTTGGGAAGACAAAGTGCAAGTCAGGGTGAATCAGCTTGCCAGATTTGACACATGACGGACAGACCCCGCAAGCCCCAGTAGCATCAGGTTGTTGGCACAACAACAGCGAGGCATAGGCCCAAGCAATGGGTAGGGCGGCACCCCCTTCTTGTCCATAGAAAAGCTGTGCATGTGCGATTTGCCCACGGTGATAGGCTTGCAAAAGTTGTTCTTTGACGGTATCGAGCCCGACAATATCTGAGAAACGCATAAGCGGCAGAACTGAATTTGGAGGTTAGGGTTGGCAATGCTTTTGTAGCGCCTCTTGGGCGGGCTGATAACCGAGTGTCAGCGCCTTTTGCCAGCTTTCACAGGCGCGAGGCTTATCGCCAAGATTAAAAAAAGCCCAGCCTTGGTTATACCATACAAGGTCTTCGTGAGTGAGACCGCCGTATTGTAGCGCGTCAGCATAGTCATAAAGCGCATCTTGGTATTGCTTCAGGCGCGCCTGGCTGAAGCCGCGCTCTGCATAAGCATCCCCAAGGCGGGGGTTGTTGTTCAGAACTTGGCTATATAGCGCGATAGCTTGCTGAAACTCGCCGTTTTGGCGCGCTGCGCGTGCTTCGGCTAGTAGTTGGGCTTCGGGTTGCGCCTGAAGCAGCGCCGAGCCGCTCCAATAGCCCAACAGCAAACCCTGAACAATCAGTACCCCTAGTCTTTTCATTTGCAAAAAAGGCTGATGACATATTCGACTTCTTTGAAGCCTAGACTCTGCGCCTTTTTCCAGTCATCACAAGCATCTTTCATCGACCCTTTATCTTTAAAAACATTCCCACGGCGGTAGTAATAGTTTTCATTCTTGGGGTCTAATTTGATGGCTTGGGTCAGATCTTGGAGGGCGCGGTCATAGTTTTCAACATTTATAAAATACGTAGCACGGAGGTAATAGTTTTCTGCATTTTTGGGCTCATTGGCCAAAAGCGCGTCCAGCGCCGCAAAAGTTTGGCGTGATTCCTGTCTGCGGGAGTGAAAATACGCTTTTTCGCGGTAGGCGTTGGCTGGGTCTAGTTTGATGGCTTCTGCAAAAGCTGCTTCATAGCCCGCTGTATCCTGTTGAAAAGCTTTGAGATAGGCCATTTGTATAAAGGCAAAAAGCGGGTCTTTGGCTTTGAGTTTTTCAATCTCTGCGTAGCTTTTTGCTGTTTTTTGTTGAATCATATATAGCCAAGCCAAGGCGCTGAGCGCTTCTTGGGGGTTGAGATTGGCCCAGGCCTCATATTGTTTGATAGCAGACAGGGTGTCGCCTTGGCGCATATGCAAATCGGCCAGTTCGGGGTAAACTTCTTCGTATTGGGGGACGCTCTTTTTCAACTTCTCAAGCACGTCTACAGCTTTTTGTGCTTCTTGAACACCTTCGTAGAGAGAGGCCAAGTGTCGGTAGGCTTCTACAAAACTTGGGGCAAAACGGATGGCAGTGGTGAAGTCTTGTACCGCACCGTCGAGGTTACTTAAAAAAGCTCGGCTCAAGCCCCGCTCATTATAAGCTTGCGCGTTTTGGGGTTCGGCTTGCAGTACTTTGTCAAAGTCATATAACGAGCCTTGGTATAGCTCGGCCTTGCGCTTGGCATAACCCCGATAGAGGTAGGCCTCTAGGTAATTGGGATTGACTAGGATGGCTGTATCCAAGGCGGCGATGGCCTCGTCCCAGTTTTCATTTTGCAAATAATAAGCGCCTAACTCAAAATAAGCTGTATCCATTTGCGCCAAGGCGCGTGGTGCAGCGAGCCAAAGACTACAAGGGAGGATAAATGTTTGTAAAAACAAATATGTTAATTTTCTACTCATAAAAATCAGTAAATTATTCGTTGCTCAATTAGTCCATCAGTATCACAGGGGAGCAAGAGATTGGCAAATCTCGCCTGTTGGTTAGTGCTCATAGCTGGTTTCTTGTTGATAGAGGTATTGCAGAATAGCGCGTTCGGTGTGGGAGAGTTTGATTTGTCGGCGCTCCATCACCCGTTCGGCAGTTTCAATGGCCTTGTCCAGCTCATACACCTCAAATCCTTCTGCGCCTCCCCAAGCAAAGGAAGGGACGTGCTTAGGGGGAAATCCACCGCCAAACACATTGGCCGACACCCCGACTACCGTACCAGTGTTGAACATCGTATTGATGCCGGCCTTGGCGTGGTCGCCCATCAGCAGGCCGCAAAACTGCAATCCGGTGTCTTGAAAATCTTGCTCGGCGTAGCTCCAGACCTTCACAGTGCTATAGTTGTTCTTGAGGTTGGAGTTATTGGTATCGGCTCCTAGGTTACACCATTGCCCCAGCACGGCGTTGCCGAGGAAGCCTTCGTGGCCTTTGTTCGAATAGCCCCAGAAGATGCTGTTGCTGACCTCACCCCCGACCTTACAGTAAGGGCCTATGGTCGTATTGGGGCGTATTTTAGCGCCTATATTCACCACTGCCCCCTCACCAATAGCCACCGGGCCTTGGATGATAGCCCCCTCCTGAATATGGGCGTTTTTGCCGATGTATATCGGCCCTTGGCTGGCGTTTAAGATAGCGGCTTGTACTTGTGCGCCTTCTTCCAGAAAAACTTGGTCAAGTTGGTATCCCCGCGTGAGCGGGTCTGTAAGGGGCACACCGCTGCGCCCTTGGGTCAGGCGCTGGTAATCTTGTTGAATAACCGCTCCATTGTAAAGAAACAGCTCCCAAGGATACCGAATCAGGGTAGGAGGGTGAGGGTAGGGGAGTATATCAAAAGTAAGCGGCTGTAAGGGGTACTGAAACTCTTCGGCAGGCAAACAACAGGCAAGCAGCGTATCATCATAGGCCAGCCCTTGGCCTACCTCCAGCGCTGCGATGGCCTGTACCAATTCGGGTGTAGGCAATAAAGACCCCACAATGGCGATATTGGCCTCATCGAGGCTGTAGGCGGGGTATTTGTGTTGCAGATAGGGCACGGTCAGGTAGAGCGGCTCCGCTCCCCATAGCTGTGTCCACTTTTCGGCAATAGTATCGATGCCGATACGCAAGTCGGCAATGGCACGAGTAAAACTCAAGGGTTTGAGTTGCTCATGCAAACTGGGGGTATCAATCAAAAAATAGGGCTTAGGCATACAAGCGCAGGTCTTGATGAAAACGGTTTTAGCTCGAAAGATAAGGAGTTTTTGGGCATCAATCAACCTTTTTAAAACAAAACACCGCCCATACTCCTCAGGAGCAAGGGCGGCGTTAGGAGCAGATGAAACAGCACCCAGGCTTATTTCTTGGCAAAACGCTTGTTGAATTTCTCCACACGACCTGCAGTATCTACAAATACTTTCTTACCGGTGTAGAAGGGGTGTGACTCAGAGCTAACCTCTACCTTGTAAGCAGGGTAAGTCTTGCCTTCAAACTCTACTGTGTCGGTAGTTTCTACTGTAGAGCGGGTCAAAAACTTGGAATCGTTGGAAGTATCCCAAAATACTACCTCACGATAGTTAGGGTGAATGTCTTTTTTCATGGCTTAATGCAATGCTTATTGAGTTGCGAATTGATAGACTCTATCCAAAAAGGATTGCAAAGGTAGCAAACATCTAACATATTCACAATAAAACAGCTAGGAAAAAACCTTCCCCACGCTGTTGAACTTTATGAGCGACCTCAGGGTTTTTCAAACATAGCGCCCATAAGGCCGGGCTGCGTTTGTGAGGTATGTTATGAATGCCTCCTTACGGAGAAGCCACAAGTGATTAGATTTTCTCAAAACCTCCCCCCATCTCCATGATTACCCCCACTCATCTCAACAATGCCTATACTTACGAAACGTATACTGCCTTGATAGACCAGCTTCTGAGCGAGGGCAAAACAACAGGAACCAACCAGAGTGAGTTCTTGACCGAATACACCCGGATGAACCAACAGCGGATGAAACGTTGGGATAAGACCTATACACCAAGTGCTAAGGTGCAGGCTGCGGCTGCTCGCATCCAATCACCCCAAACTTGGCTTATCCTGACCGAAGGCTGGTGTGGTGATGCTGCCCAAAATATCCCGCTATTGGTCAAAATAGCCCGAAGCAACCCCCTGATTACCGTCAAGCTACTCCTGCGCGACGAGCATCTCGATGTCATGGATGCCTTCTTGACGGACGGTGGCCGGGCAATTCCCAAGCTCATTATCCTCAACGAAGCCTTAGAGGTTTTGGCCGACTGGGGGCCGCGCCCCAATACTGCCCAAATGATGGCCAAAGAGTTTAAAGCTCAGCCCGACGGGGATTTTAAAGTTTTTGCAGCCCAATTGCACAAGTGGTATGCCGACAACAAAGGCCAAGAATTGGAGCAGGAGCTGGAAGCCTTGCTGCAAAAGCTAGTCTGACTGTCTTGTGATTGTTGTTGGCATAGGCTATCTTCATGGTACATCCTGACCTGACTCCAAACTATTTAAGCCTGTTGCTTTAAGAAGCCGTAAAACAAGCCCAGAAACGTTACCAAGAAGTAATAAACGCCATGATGATGGACTTGAACTACATGCGTGAGGACTTGAGGAGTTGCCAGACGGCATCGGGGATGAAAGCCCAGCTCGATACCCTAGAGTACATCCTGTACCCATCACCATTTGACCTCGAATTTGATACGCTCATGGAGATAATCGAGCCTTTTTCAGAAGGCAAACCCAAGCGGCGCTAAGACCTCAAGACAATGAATATTTTTGCCCATAGCCATAGGTTGTGGTTTTTTTTGTATTTGCATCTATCTTTGCCCTTCTTTTTACGTACAAAGAGCAGTTTATAACCAATACCATATCATTATGAAACAATCGATACAGCGTTTTTTGGCCGTTTGTTTTGCCCTAGTGCTTGGCTGCTGGGGTTCGGCTATAGCCCAAAATCCAGAAGATATATTTTTTGGCGCAGATAGCACCAGCCGCCTCAATGTACCCCTCGGCATCACTACTTTTGGTGACCAAGCCTACGTGGGGATGCGTATTCAGCCCGAGATATCTCTCGGTAAAATCGGCTTTGGCCTTGATGTACCCTTGTTCTTTAGCCTTCAAGATGGATCTTTCCGTACCCAAGAGTTCCAAGACGGAATCTTGGGCGTATTGCGTATGGTGCGCTATTTCCGCTATGGCCGCAAAGGTCGTGATCCGCTTTTCTTTCGTCTTGGTGATTTGAGCCAGACCTACTTTGGCGGTGGCGGCCTTATCAACAACTACACCAACTCTCCTAGCTTTGAGCGCCGCAAAGTGGGTATCCTCTTTGATGTACGCCCCAACAAAATGTGGGGAGTCGAAGGGATGTACAGTGACTTCTCTACTACCGGCCTTTTTGCAGTGCGGCCATACGTACGCCCCTTGGCCAACTTGCCTATCCCTATCATCAACACGATGGAAGTAGGGGCAACCTATGCCGGCGATTATACCCAACAACTCATCAACTTTGAGGGAGAGTTAGAAGATGCGCGCTTCGTAAACAAAGGGATGAACGCCTTTGGCGCAGATTTGGGCTTTGTAATTTTTAACACTGATTTTCTCAACCTACGCCTCCTAGGCCAGTTCAACTACCTAGCACGCAATAGCGCCTTGGCTAGCTTCGTAACAGAATCTAACGAGGAGGCTGACGTACTTGGGGTTGACCGCCCATTTGCCAATGGCTATGATGCCGGGATTGGTGCCAGTGTGGGAGCTGTGGCTCGGATGAAGTTTATTGCCAATATTTTCAGCATCGAAGCCCGCCTTGAGCGCCTTTGGTATGGCAATAACTATATCCCTCAGTTTTTTGATGCTTTTTATGCCATCAATCCGGATGATAAAATCTTGCGCCTAGCCAATGCCGAGGGTGTACAAGGCATTTATGGCTCTTTGGGTGGGGTATTCCTCAACAAAATCCGACTCACAGGGGGCTTACAAGTACCTGATTTGATTTCGGAGGCCAACCCTGCCTTTATCTTCTTTACCCTTGACCCGGGTGATATCATCCCTAAGATTATCTTCAATGCCAACTATTTCAAAGGTGGTCTGACTACTTTCAACGACGCGCTTGTGCTTGACCAGCGCTCGCTAGCAACAGCCTTGATAGCCTACAAAATCAAGCCTTTCCTCGCCGCCGGGGTACAGTATCGCTGGACTTTTGCCCTCACCGAAGTAGACGGTGTAGAGCAGTTCCGTGCTACCAGTATGGTGATGCCTTATGTAGGGCTCACTATGCCGCTGGGCTTCCTAAACGGCAACTAAAAACATAGCAGCTCATCAGGCGTAATGGATGACAAAAATAAGCGCTCCGTCGACCAAGTCTTCGGAGCGCTTGCTATTCAAACATACACAAAAAATAATCGAAACTAAAAACCAGTTTCTTAAGCCTGTTTGGCAAATTGGATGTTGCCGACAATTTTTACCTCATTGCTGACAACCACGCCTCCGGCTTCTGTAACTGCATCCCACGCCAAGCCAAATTCTTTGCGCAAAATCTTGCCTTCTAGCTCAAAGCCGGCCTTGGTATTGCCATAAGGATCTACCATAGTGCCACCGTAGGTTACATCGAGAGTTACTTCTTTGCTGATACCGCGGATGCTCAAATTGCCCACGAGTTGGTACTCACCTGCGCCTGTCTTCTTGAAAGCTGTGCTCTCAAAAGTCATTTTAGGGTGTGCAGCTGCCGCAAAAAAATCCTCTGAGCGAAGGTGCTCATCACGCTGACCGTTGTTGGTGTCAATGCTTGATACATCTGCCGAAAAACTGATCTTGGCATCACTGAAGTCTTCTTGACCCGCCTCAAGGCTGGCATTGAAGTCTTTGAAACGTCCGGTTACAGTAGAAATTACCAAGTGCTTTACTTTGAAAAGCAGCTCTGAGTGCATAGGGTCTAATTGCCAAGTTGCCATAATGATGGAGTGATTTAAGATGAAATGGGGATATTATTAAGTGTTTGAACATATAACGTTTAAACATATAATATGGTTTACAAGTGTTATACTTTTCCCACAGAGTTTTATAAATTTTATATACAAACAATTGATTGTCAATATATTACAAATAAATTAATTTTGTTGTATCCCCCATCCAATCCAGGCTTCAACATAAGAGTACTGTTGTGTGGGACTAGCCAAAGGCTCCCGAAACCACACAATATTTTGGTGCTGGGGTATTATGTGTTGGCGGGTATTTCCCTAATAAATAGGGCGAAAAAATCAGAATGTATTGACACAAAGCTGCTAAACATTCCGTATAACCAAATATATTATCACCAAAATAAGCGCGGCGTATGAACAAGTTACTACTGATAAGCAGCATATTCTTGATGGCTCAGGCTTGTGGAGGAGAGCAAACCGCCGACAACCACACCACCCCTCAAAATACCAATCCTCAAGAGGTGGCCATAGAGCAAACCCCCAAAACAACCACCGAAAAACCTCAGGAACTCCCCGACTTGGCGACCCAACTACAGCAACCACAGGCTAAGGAAGTGGCTTCAAAAGAAACAGGGCGCAATGTCAAGGCGTTGATAGCACAATTGCGCAAAGACGCAAGCGTAGAGTTGATATTTGCCGAGCCTGATTATGGCAAGACACAGACCGACAGCGTGTTTGAGGGCTATGAAGTCCGCCTGACTACTAGCTGCCTCAATGATGAGGGCGTATTACAAGAAATGTATGATATGGCGGGTCTTGCTCCCAAAGCATATATGGTATCACATAACTACCAGACAACCGTACAAATCGGCCACGCAGGCCAAGAAATTGTTGTGCGTAATATTCGCAAAGAAGACCTCCAAGGGCAGTTGATGCCGCGCTTTGTAGAAGATGCTATCTTGAAGCATCCTGAGCTGTTAGGTTTCAACACCCGAACTAAAGAATTACAACTGGCGTTCATTATAGGAATACCCAGTACAGACTTGGTAGTAATGGTACAAGTGGCTGTTGATATGAAAGGCCAAGTACGGGTAACTGCCATCGAAAACTTGATGATGTAAGCCTGTGCTTACCCTAGGATTTCAAATGTTTTTGTTTGTGTTTGTTTGAATTTCAAAATGCCCTTATGCTTTGCGTACGGGCGTTTTTGTTGGGATTGAGCGGTCGTGTGTGGGCTTTTTAGCGTTTTACTTTGAAGCCCAATACCAGCATATCGTCTACTTGTTCTATTTCTCCCATCCAATCATTCATCACATCATCGAGTACGTGGCGCTGCTCATCCATTCGTAGTGTATGGATATTGAGTAGGAGTTGATGCAAGCGTTTGGTCGTAAACTTTTTCTCGTCGCGGCTACCTATTTGGTCTTGAAACCCATCGGTAAGTAGGTAAAACACTGTGGGCTTGTCAAGGGGGATGGTATGGGTGCTAAACTTACGTTCGTTGCCCTTGATGTGCCAGCCTCCCACAGGGTTATTGTCGCCTTGGATAATGCGGATTTCCTTGTTTTGGATATAAAGCAGCGGATTGTATGCGCCGGCATAGAGCATTTCTTCTTCCTCTAGGTCAATAACACAGATGGCGGCATCCATCCCATCTTGGTTATTGGTCTCATTTTGCTTGAGGGCGATGCGTATTTCTTGGTGTAGGCGATACAATATTTGGCTAGGCTCTACGATTCCTTCGTGGATTACGATATTGTTGAGCAAGTCGTTGCCAATAGCGCTCATAAATGCTCCGGGTACGCCGTGGCCGGTACAGTCGATGGCTGCAATGACAATTTTTTCGTTGATAATCTCCTTCAACACCCGTCTAGCCCCTTTTTCTGTCAGTACTTCTTCGTAGATAGGCTTGGGGTCAGTTTTGGCAAACCAATAAAAGTCGCCCGAAACAATGTCTTTTGGCTTAAATAACACAAAGGCATCTCCCACCACGTGTTGGAGTTGGTGAATGGGGGGCAGTATCGCCTCTTGGATACGCTGAGCGTAGCTGATACTGTCGATGATTTGTTCTTTTTGTTGCTGTATTTGGTTGTAGACTTTGGCATTTTCAAGGGCAATGACGGCATAGTTGCCCAAGTTGCGCAGCAAGTCTAGGTGTAGAGGCTGGTACAGATTAGGCTCTGTACTTTGGACAGTAATCACCCCGACGGGTTTTCCGTGCGACATCAAAGGCAGCATCATTAAAGACTGAGGTGGGTTGGTGGCCTGTCCATTGACCTGCATCAGGCCTAAGGGGTAGGGGAGGGCTTGCTCGCGCAAATCGGGCAGCAGCAGGTCGTGGCGTTGTAGAAAACAATGAGCTTCAAGGCTGTGTTCCTCATTTTCCAGCGAGAGACTGTATTCATAGGGCGCAGCCTGTGTGGTGGCGTGGGTAAAAAACTCAAGATGATTGTGCCTTGGGTTGTATACCCCAATACCAAAAGAGCTGGCCTGTAGCAAATCCTGCATAGGGTTGACCGCCCTCTGGATAATATTGAGGATAGAGAAATTGGTGGCTATTTCTTGGCCAAGGGCGTTGAGGGTTCGGAAATACTCTGCAAAGCGCGTCAGCTCACGGCGTTCGGCCTCGGTGTTGTCTTGCTGGCTTTCGAGGGCGATGCTGCGTTCTTCAAATTCTTCGGACACCAAGTTGAAAAGCGCTTTGACTTGAGCGATTTCGTTGTCCATTGTTTGTGCCGCCACTATATCCATACGTCGCTGTTCGATATTGCTCACACCTTTGTCTATGAGCATACTGGGCGATACTTGGTCAAAGACTTCTTCCATATTGGCACGCAAGGCCTGCAAGGGCTTGATGATGTCTTTCCAGATAAAGAAGGCTAACTGCGCAAAAATCAACAACATCAATCCCATCCCAATACCGGTGATAGTACTGAGCCGTGTTTTGAAATTTGTCTGTGCTTGGTGCGTATTTACTTGTAGGGCTTCGGTTTGTTGGCGGGTATTGACCAATAGCTCCATCCATCGTGCACCGGTACCGCTAGTATTGCTCAGGTCTAGCTGTTCTTCGAGGGCAGTAGCCTGCGAAAAACTTTTGGCGTAGCGTTCCCAACGGTATAGCTGTTCATTGGCATCAGGGGCAGTGCTTGCCTTGAGCAGGGTGCTGATTTCTTGGGCTGTACGTTTCCAATAGTCGAGTTGTTCGGCTTGGCGTGTGCTCCAATAGCTTTGCTCGGCGGCGCGTAGTTGGTATTGGCGTTGCTCGAATATAGCAGGGTTTTGACTCACCAAGGTGTTGAGCGCCAACTGTGCGTCATAACGTGCGCCTTTTTCTAAACTCCCCCTGCTGACCCAGAGCTTGGCTACGGCCTCTGATTCTTGCGCCAGTTTTTTTGCTTGTTGTTGTAGCTCCTTGAAGAGCAACAAGGTTTGGTTGCTATGGCCATACCAAGCGTCTAGTTGGTCTATGCTGAGCTTGACTTGGCGATGCGAGTAATCAAAGTCATCCAATATTTTTTTGAGCGCCTTGTCGTCTGCCGGGAGCTGTTGTTGTACTGTCCAGTATTGGTTTTGTAGTTGGCCTATTTGCTGGTGTAATGTTTGTAGTTCATACAAGGCTTGTTGGGTTTGTCGTTGGCGTTCTAGGGTATATAAAGTACTTATATACAGCATTATACCGGCGAATAAAAATATACCCAAAGACCAAGCTAGGCGGTATTGAACTGAAAAAAACAAACGTCTTAGTGTTGGTATCATATCAAGAGTTGCAGCCTGTTTCCAAAGTTACTAAAACTTTATCTTGAGCTTAACGAAGATGCGGGCATTTTTTTGATATAAGTTCAAAAATACTCTTTTTGGTGATTTCAAAGTTGGTGTACCTTAACCCCTCGCAATGAGACCATACGCTGGTGTACAATACCTTTGAGATGCCAAATGCGAGGCGCGCCATATTTTAGCGAATTTTCTTGCAAAAAACTTGCCTATCCTGTAACGTTACACGATGAAGTCAGTATACCCTTCTAACAATCTCATTCACACAAACCAATACCCCTATGCGTATCACAAACTTTTCAACCCAACAGCGACTGTCCCTCGTGTTTTTGGGGCTGACGTTATTAGGTGTCTTGCCCTCTTGTGGAGGAGGCGGTGGCTCCAGCGAAGGTTATAGGCAAAAATCTGCCGCCACAGAGGCGGAGTATGCCGAAGAGAGCGCTGCTTCTTATGACACACAAGAGGCTCCTCGGGAGCTGGATGCCCAGGCCTCCGAAATAGACCAGAGGCAGTTTGTATCGCTCGATAATCGCCTCAACCTCGATAGCAGTGGACGGGAGTTTATCCGGACAGCGCGGTTGCGGTTTGAGGTCAAGCAAGTAAAACAGGCCACACTCAAAGTAGAAAACCTAGTAGCCCAATACAAGGGCTTCATCATCAGTGCCCAGCTCGAAAGCAAACCGCGTGGAGAATACTATACGCCTATCAGCGCCGATTCCACCTGCCATACCCGTGTATATCACCTCCAAAACCAGCTGACCTTGCGTATCCCCAGCCGGCAGTTGGATGCTTTTCTCAAAGAATTACAGCCACTGGTACAATACCTAGAGTACTTCCGCCAAAACGCCGAGGATGTGAGTCTCTTGCAAATGCAGAAGCGTGTGGCTGCCCGGCGCTGGGCGTTAGCTGCCAGCCAACAACAGCAAAATGTAGCACAAAAGCCCGGCGATCTAATGCAGACTTCTGATGTACAAACACGCCTGCTGTATCAACAGCTTCAGGCCGATGAGCAAGAGTTTGAAGTCAAACAATTGGCCGACCAAGTGGCTTTTGCCACAGTATATTTGGAGCTGTATGAATCTAGTCGTCATCACCAAGTGATTGTCGCCGATACGTATACCATCAAACCTTATCGCCCTAGTTTTGGCAAGCGTGCGCTGGATGCGCTACAAGGTGGCTGGGAAGGCTTGGTCAATTTTGTGCTCCTACTGTTCCGTTGGTGGCCCGGAGTACTTATGCTCACAGCGATTGCTGGATGGTGGATATACCGTAAACGTAAAGCCTAGTTACAATCTCCTAACAAACGTTATAGATAAAGCAGCGAGCACCAAGGATTAAGCTCTTGGTTTGTGCCAGCTAAGAAGTACGATTTTGGTACAAGCCTGAATCCTTTCTAAAGGCAGCCTATGGGGCAACCCTTGGGCTGCAAAAATGTCCTAGGGTATGAGTTTTGGCTAAACCAAGGGTAGCTTTTTACGAAAAACAAAGCATTTTGTGTAAATTGCCTGCCTAACACACCCCGCAATGACGCAATTGTTTTTTTCCCATCCTATTATCAAAGCTTGCTTTGTAGCTTTGATTTTTTCTTGTTTTATATTGCCTGTCAAGCCCTTGCAGGCCCAAATGGAGGCCGAAGCAGCAGTTACTTATCATACCCGCAAGCGCGAGATGCGGGGTGTTTGGATAACGACAGTATTCGGCAGTGATTTTCCCAAACACATTGGTACCAATAGCTATGCTCAAAAGGAACAGATGAGGCAACTCATTGATAGCTTGGCGGCAGCAGGAATCAACAGTGTGTTTTTTCAGGTGCGCCCTAGTGGTGATGCTTTCTACCAGACCCACCTTGCGCCTTGGTCCGAATGGCTGACGGGGGTGCAGGGACGCGCTCCCGAACCTTTTTATGACCCGCTGGCTCTTCTGATAGAGCACTGTCACCTCCACGGGATAGAAGCCCACGCGTGGCTCAATCCTTATCGGGCCACACATAACATCGAAAAAACACAGCCCCACGACAGCCACTTACTCAAGTCGCGCCCAGATTGGATTTTGACCTATGGTAAAAAGCGTATCCTTAATCCGGGGTTGCCACAAGTGCGCCAACACATTGTTGAGGTAGTAAAAGACTTAATTATCCGCTATGACCTTGACGGGATTCACTTCGATGATTATTTCTACCCTTATCCCGAAAAAGATCTTTCTATCAACGACCTCAACACGTATGTTCAATACAATGAGCGGCAACTGGCCTTGGACGATTGGCGACGCGACAATGTTGACAAGCTGATTCGTGATGTTTCGGAAACGATTCAAAAATACAAACCCTTGGTCAAATTTGGTGTCAGCCCTCCGGGCGTATGGCGCAACCAACAAGACGACCCTCGCGGCTCTGCGACCCGCGCCGGTATTCCGGCCTATGATGCGATATTTGCCAATAGCTTGCGTTGGCTCGAAGAAGGGTGGATTGACTACATTGCTCCGCAACTGTATTGGCACATAGGCCATCCGACGGCTGATTTTCAGACCTTGATTGACTGGTGGGCGGCGCAAAAAAATTCAGGGAGACACATCTACATCGGCCACGCCCTCTACAAAGGGGTAGAAAACAGTTGGAATAATCGTCGTGAGATTATCCATCAGATAGAGGCCATACGCAAGCTCCCCAATATTCAGGGAAGCATCCATTTTCGTGCGGCACATCTTTTTGCGGCCAACTCCGAGTACCCAATACAAGTAAGGCAGGCATACCAAAGCCCCATTTTGTTACCCAATATGCCTTGGAAAGACAGCATTCCGCCGCTTAGCCCGCGCCGCCTAATGGTAGCACAAGATACCAGCGGGGTCTTGTTGCGTTGGGTAGAGCCATATCCGGCAGCTGATCAAGACGAGGCGCAGGCCTATGTCATCTACCGCTGTCTTAGCAGTGAAGTACTCCAGATAGAAAACCCTCGGCACATCCTTTCGGTCAAGCACCGAACAACAGATTTTTTTGACCAAACCGGAACGGTAGGGGCTTCGTATGTTTATGGAGTATCGGCATTGGATAAAATGCACAACGAAAGCAGCGTTACCAAGGTACGGGTAAGCCGCTATGGCGACCGCAGCGAAGACACCTCTCTCATTATCTACCTGAGGCTTCCCTAGCCTGTGGGGTGGTATTCAAAAAACTACCCCATTATCTGTGAATAGTCCCTAAAGGCTCAGCCCTGTGAGGTTTTCTTTACTTAAAGGCTTGTTGATAAATTCTTTGACATACGAATACTTCTTGGAGCGTTTGATGTCTTTCGAATTGATAGAAGATGTCAGCATCACAATTTTGCTAAAGTTTTGAATGCGCGAGGGGAGCTTTTCGAACTCATCCAAAAACTGAAACCCGTCCATCAGCGGCATATCAATATCCAAGAAAATAATTTCTGGCAAACCATTCTCAGCCCCCACTACTTCCACGAGTTTGTCAGCGTTTTTGAGAAACTCTATGGCGCTCTTCCCGCCGGTGTGCACAAAAATATGATTACAGATACTGGCAGACTCGATGATGCGTTGGTTGATGAGGTTGTCAATTTCGTTGTCGTCGATGAGCATTACGATGTTGTACTTTGCCATAAGAGGTAGTGCTATTTAGGAGTTCGAGATAATGAGGGTTTTTAGAGCCTCTGGGGAGGTATCAATTGCAAGATACATATTTCTTTACAATGACCTTAAAAGTCTGTAAGAAAATTACGTATTGATAAGTCTGTTTTTGTGTTAAGTTGTGAAACAGGCGCTTCCCTAGCTTTTGGGCTGGGGAGGCGCTTGAGTGATGGAGGTTTGTGATACGGTTTAGATATCAAATTTGATGCCTTGAGCCAAGGGCAAGCTTGCTCCATAATTGATGGTATTGGTTTGGCGGCGCATATATGCCTTCCAGGCATCGGAGCCAGACTCGCGGCCTCCACCGGTTTCTTTTTCGCCACCAAAAGCGCCACCTATTTCGGCTCCCGACGTACCGATATTGACATTGGCAATTCCACAATCAGAGCCATTGGCCGACAAGAAGCGTTCGGTTTCGAGTAAGTGATTGGAGAAAACAGCTGAGGAGAGCCCTTGGCGTACACTGTTTTGGATGGCAATAGCCTCCTCTATTGCACCTTGATACGAAATCAGGTACAAAATGGGTGCAAAAGTTTCGGTTTGAACCATTTCATATTCATTTTTGGCTTCGACCAAGGCAGGGCTTACATAGTATCCTTGCTCGTAAGGGCTGTGGTTGAGCGCTTCTCCGCCACACAATAGCCGTCCTCCTTCGGCTTGTACCTTGTTGAGGGCTTGTTGGAATTGCTCTACGGCAGCGGCATCAATCAGTGGGCCTACCAATACACCTTCGGCCAAGGGGCTGCCGATACTGAGTGTTGGGTATATTTGTAGGAGGCGGTTTTTGACTTGTTCGTAGACCTGCTCGTGAACAATAAGGCGGCGGGTAGTGGTACAGCGTTGCCCGCAGGTACCTACAGCGCCAAAAATAGTTGCGCGAATGGCCATTTCGAGATTGGCTTCGGGCGTGATGATGATGGCATTGTTGCCACCCAGCTCTAAGATAGTTTTGCCTAGGCGTGCGCCTACTGTTTGGGCTACTTGCTTGCCCATTCGGGTAGAGCCGGTAGCCGAAATAAGGGGGACACGTTCGTCTTCGGTCATCCAAGTGCCGGCAGCCGCTTCTCCCTGCAAAAGGCAGAAAATGCCTTCAGGCAGCTGGTTTTCGGCCAAAACTTCGGCAATAATCCGCTGGCAGGCAATGGCACACAGTGGGGTTTTTTCGGAGGGTTTCCATATACATACATCTCCACAGACGGCGGCTATCATCGCGTTCCAAGACCATACGGCCACTGGGAAGTTGAAAGCCGAAATAATACCCACAATCCCTAGGGGGTGGTATTGCTCAAACATCCGGTGCTCGGGGCGCTCGGAGTGGGTAGTCATCCCATAGAGTTGGCGCGAGAGTCCGACGGCAAAATCACAGATATCAATCATCTCCTGTACTTCTCCTAAACCCTCTTGATAGAGCTTGCCCATCTCGATAGAGACCAAGCGCCCCAATGGTTCTTTGTATTGTCGTAGGCGCTCACCAATCTGCCGTACAATTTCCCCGCGCTTAGGGGCAGGAACATTGCGCCATACCTTGAAAGCCGCTTCTGCCTTTTCTATCAAGGCATCATACTCTGCACGGGTGGCATATTGTACTTCGGCCAGTGCTTGACCATTGATAGGCGAGTAGCTGGTGAAGGCGCTGTGTTCGTCGCTCAGCACCCCCCATTCTTGGCCAGAGCTAGAGGCCGGATTGCGGGGCTTAATGCCTAAGGTTGTGAGGGTTTCCTGTAATTGTAGTATTTGCATCATAGGAGTTATGAATGGCTGTGCGAACAAAAATCGCAGGTGTAGTATTGATTTGATGGGTAAATGTACTAAAAAATCACATAGCTTGGGGGCTTCCTCACAAATGAATCACCTTGGGGGAATCCCTCAGAATAGAGTACGAACGCGTCAAAGTTTGTATATTTGCACTCGTTTGGTTGGCGCTCTGTGGCGCTGCTTAATATTCTCATCATCATCTCACATTTCAACTATGGGGCTTCAATGCGGAATTGTAGGTCTGCCCAACGTGGGTAAGTCGACCTTGTTCAATGCTTTATCTTCTTCGGCCAAGGCCGAATCGGCCAACTATCCTTTCTGTACCATCGAGCCTAATGTAGGCAAAGTAACCGTGCCCGACGAGCGTATCGACCAACTGGCTGAGTTGGTACAGCCTGAGCGCATTCTGCCTACCGTCATTGAGTTTGTAGACATTGCCGGGTTGGTCAAAGGGGCAAGCCAGGGCGAGGGCTTGGGCAACAAGTTCTTGGGTAATATCCGCGAGGTAGATGCCATCATCCACGTGGTACGCTGCTTTCAGGACCCCAACATCGTTCACGTCGCCGGCAAGGTAGACCCTGTGGCCGACAAAGAAATCATCGATACAGAGCTACAGCTCAAAGACCTCGAAAGCATCGACAAGCGCATTGCGAAGGTAGAACGTACGGCCAAGGCGGGTGATGCTGCCGCCAAAAAAGAATATGAGTTGCTCTCAAGGTTTAAAAGTACTTTAGAATCGGGCCAAAACGCCCGACTAGTAAGCTACAGCGCCGATGAAGCTGCCTATATCGATAGCCTACAGCTATTGACGATTAAACCTGTCATTTATGTGGCCAATGTAGAAGAAAGCGCTATCCACAACGGCAACGAATACGTAGAGGCGCTCCGCCAAGCTGTAGCCGATGAGGGGGCAGAGGTAATCATTGTTTCGGCAGCTATAGAAGCTGAAATAGCCGAGCTGACTGAGCCCGAAGAGAAGGCGGTGTTCTTGGCTGAATATGGCCTGAAAGAGTCGGGGCTAAGCCGCCTCATCAAAACCTCATACCGCTTGTTGAATTTGATTACATACTTCACCGCCGGCAAGAAGGAAGTACGTGCTTGGACTATCCGCCAAGGCTGGAAGGCTCCCCAAGCCGCAGGGGTGATTCACTCAGATTTTGAGCGGGGATTCATCCGCGCCGAAGTTATCAAAATACCTGACTATATGCAGTACAGAAGCGAAGCTGCCTGCCGCGATGCTGGAAAAATTGCTGTAGAAGGAAAAGAATATATTGTAGAAGATGGGGATGTGATGCACTTCCGCTTCAATGTATAGCAGATAGCCTGTTCCTGTATAGAGGCGTAAGCGGCTTAGGGATAGGCGAGCAGTACCCCACAGCACGAAGTGCGAGGAGTACAGCCGCCTAGCCCGACCCGAAGGGGAAGCCCCAGTTATTTGTAGTGGTTCAAAAGCTCGTAGAAAATGGTGTTTTTCAAAGATTTGATGTTTTGTTTTTGCCAAATATCCTACTTAGTCGATAGAATATTAATAGTATTCTTGCAAAAGCCTTTAGAATTACAGAAATTGCAGCGTCTTTAAAAGTCTACCAAGATTATGGATATACTCAGATTTTTTACAGCCGGCAGCGTAGATGACGGCAAAAGCACCCTTATCGGTCGATTGCTCTATGACAGCCGTGCTATTCCGCTAGACTTGCTCGAAGCCATTGAGCGAGCCAGCAAAAACAAGAACGACGGCGAGATAGACCTTGCCCTCTTGACGGATGGCTTGCGTGATGAGCGCGCTCAAGGCATTACTATTGATGTGGCCTACAAGTATTTCCAAACCGAGCGGCGCAAGTTCATTATTGCCGATACTCCCGGGCACGTACAGTATACCCGCAATATGGTTACGGGAGCCTCTAATTGCCAGCTGGCTGTCATCTTAGTGGATGCTCGCGAAGGAGTAACCGAGCAAACCAAGCGCCATACCTATCTCTGTCATCTGTTGGGGATTAAGCATATGGTCATTGCCATCAACAAAATGGACTTGGTAGACTATGCCGAGAGCCGTTTTGAGGAAATTATAGCCGACTACGAGGCTTTTGCTGCGCCGTTGGCCATCGCCAATCTGGCCTTTATACCCGTGTCGGCGCTCAAAGGCGACAACATCGTCCATCCGTCTGCTCGGATGCCTTGGTACAAGGGCTTGGCCTTATTGCCCTTCCTCGAAGAGGTGTCTATTGTAGAAGTGCTCTCTACTCAGCCCCGTTTTCAGGTGCAATATGTTATCCGTCCTCAAACCGATGCGCTACACGATTATCGTGGCTATGCCGGGCGCATCAATAGCGGTACTTACAAAGCAGGGCAGGAGGTAGTGATATTGCCCTCGGGCTTACGCACAACATTGGCCGCCATAGAATTTGACGGCCAACAACTGCCCGAAGCAAGCGCGCCTATGTCTGTGGTATTACACTTGGCCGAAGATGTCGATGTAAGCCGTGGCGATATGATTGTGC
This sequence comes from Eisenibacter elegans DSM 3317, assembly GCF_000430505.1. Lineage (NCBI taxonomy): Bacteria > Pseudomonadati > Bacteroidota > Cytophagia > Cytophagales > Microscillaceae > Eisenibacter > Eisenibacter elegans. Next base: position 189,937 of record NZ_AUMD01000021.1, read on the forward strand.
CTGCTACAGAGGCTCCCACACTCAGCCGTGAGTTGAGGGCCTCTCTCTGCTGGATGGAAAACCAGCCGCTCAATCTTTCCAAAAAATACTTACTCCAACACAACAGCCGCCTCATTCGATGTGCTGTGAAGGAAGTAAGCCAAAAAACGGATATACACACCCTAGAGGCTGTTTTGGGAGACAATACACTGTTACTCAATGATATTGGGCAGGTTGTTATCCGCTTGGCTGCGCCTATAGCTGCCGATACCTATAGCCAAAATCGCGAAAATGGTGCTTTTATCCTGATTGATGAGCAACACAATAATACTGTTGCCGCCGGAATGATTACGGCTGTCGAAATATAGGCTGTTGCACACGCTACTGAATATTTTTCAAATCCCGCAGTTTTAACTGTGGGCGAGGCCTCATTTTGCCCCCAAAATGAGGCCTTAGTTTGTCTCTGAGGTGCTTTTCCAAAAATGTCCATTGGTGCGGCTGTTGCATTACCTCGGTGTAAATCTTTAGCTCTTCTGTTATTTTGGCGCTCAAGTCCTCAAAAACCTTCTTAGTGATAGGTTTGCAAACCTATTGCCAAGGGTTTATGCCAAATGTACGGAAGAAGCAGATGTTTTGGTAGAAGAGTGTTGGATTTGTATTGTATTTTTTAGTTATTGTAGGATTATTTACACATCGAGCCCTTCTCTAAATACGAACACTGATGATTACTTATTCAGACAATGATTTGATGCGCATCGAATATGATGCAACCCTCAAGGCTGTGGTGTATGCTTGGAAAAAAGGCAACCACGGGATGACCGAAGAACAATACAAAACAGAAATGCGCCGCGCTCTGGCCGCAGTACAGGAGTACAAAGCGCTGACGGTCATCGCCTATATGGTCGATTCTGAGTTTACGGTCAAGCCCCAACTACAGGACTGGCTCAATACCGAAGTAATGTACCAACTATTCCCCTATGGCTGTCGCTATGTGATAGTGGTCTTGAGCCAAGATTTTATTGCCCGTCTTTCGATAGAACAAGTATTTGAAGAAAAAACCGAAAACCGTGTTGGCAATATGTTTGTAGGAAGTATGGAAGCCGCCCGTGTAGAAGCTGCAAAGTTTCTGCAAGCAGCTTAAAACACTACAAATCAACTCACTAGTGTGCTTATGACGATTATAGAAGAAAGCCAGTATCTACAGATTGTGCATGACTCAAGTATCAAAGCCCTGATATACAGCCTAAAAAAAGGAAACTATGATATGTTTGATGAGGATTACAAAGCCGGTATTTTGCGTGTATTGGCAGCCTCTCAAGTCCATCGCCCGCTAACTGTCATCGCCAACTCTTATGAGTCGGAGTTTACTGTCAGCATAGAGTTGCAAGACTGGCTCAACAACGAAGTGGCTGTCAAAATTCCCCCTACAGGAGCGAAACATATGGTCATTGTGCCGAGCAAGGACTTTATTGTTCGCCTTTCGGTAGAGCAAGCCGTTGACGATTCGGCCAAACCTATTACCATCACGTTTGCTACTTCGCTAGAAGATGCCCGCCGGCAAGCTGCCGATAATCTACAAAAGCACTTATTGCCCTAGAAACAACCGTGTTTTCTGGTGCCCTATATCATATAATCACGATTCTCTCACTACTATCCCCACTATTTCTGCTTATGATTACCTATGCCGACACCGACTATATGCGTATTGAATTTGACAAAAGCCTCAACGCGATGATATACCGATGGAAATCAGGCAATCACGGGATGAGCGATGAGGAATACAAAACCGAAATGCGCCGTTGTATAGAGTGCATCAAGACTTACCGACCTCTGACGGTGATTGCCTATATGGTCGATTCTAACTTCAGCATACACCCAGCGCTACAAGACTGGCTCAATAAGGAAATCATTGCTTCGTTATTTCCCAATGGCTGTAGATATGCAATCTTGGTAGAGAGTGCCGATTTTATTGCCCGGCTCTCATTAGAGCAAGTCTTTGCCGACAAAACCGAGGAGCGCGTCGGCAGTGTATTTGTCAGTACTTTGGAGGAGGCGTATGGGTATGCGCAAAAATTTTTGGGCGAAAGCCAATAGACTAAAATCGTATTTGGGGCGTTAAAGGTAAAAGTTTCATATTAAACTACACACCTTATGAAAAACGCCCTATACACTACCGTCTTTTTGCTGCTTTTTGCCTTCTTGTCTCCTACCTTGATGATGGCTCAGAACGCCAAATATCGTGGAGACGCTTTTTTGTTTGAAGGAGACAGCCAGAACCTGCTGCCCTCGTCAGTGCCCAACCTAAAGTCTTTGTACAAATTTATGCGACGCAACCCCAGTGTACGCATTGAGTTGGCAGGGCATACCAATGGCCGGCACCGTGAATCGTCTTTAGAGCTGGCTTTGGCGCGTGCTGAGGTGGTACGTGCATATTTGATGAACAAAGGCATCAAGTACAACCGCGTAGAAGTAAAAACCTACGGAGGCAAACATCCGCTCTACAAAAAACCCAACAACTCACAGGAGGAGGCGCTCAACCGAAGAGTAGAGGTCAAGATTTTGCAATACTGACACCCACGACACCTTTTTGGTTTTGTCGTTCTTGTGCGTACTTTATCCCCTTGTTCTTGACATATATTTAACCGCAAAGGAGCATCCATATTTTGGGTTTTTTGGAAAATGCCCAGTAGCGTGCAATACTGACTAACTGGTCTCTTATTGCCCCAGCAAAAGCTGTTGGTACTCCTTTAGTTTTTCGCTCAGCGCCTGCTTGGTTTGCTCTAGCTCGGCTATCTTTTCTGAGACAAGTTGGATTTTCTCTTTAAAGACCCTGATTTTTTCAGGCAAAGGAATCTGCCCATCTTTCCACTCCTGTAGCCGCAGTTTGATTTCGCTCAGTGTAAAGCCAAATAGCTTTGCTTGCTTGATTAACAACAGCAGCGCAACAGCTTCCCGGTCGTAGTATCGGTAGTTGTTGCGCGTTTGCCGATTGAGCGGGGGAGGCAACAAGCCGATTTTTTCGTAATACCGGATGGTGTCGGGGGTAAACCCTGTTTTTTGTGCCAATTCACTTATCTTCATAGTCTTGGTCATATCATATCTACAACGAAAATTAGCCAAACCTAGGGATTATTCAAACCTAGGAATTAAATTAGCTCCACCAAACAGACACCAACAGTATTTTAGACACCAAAATGCACGCACGATTTTCTGCATCCCCTCAAAAAACTCCGGTTCGACCGTCTTCGCCCAAGCCTTGGCATCCATTGAACGAAATTTGGTGGATGTTGGCCTTGGCTTGGCTTGTGGTGGTTGGGTATGGGCTGATGCCTACTCCCATCCAAAACGACACGCTGGTTGTCAAACAAGCCAAAAGTAGGGCATTTGTAGGGTTGGACAATAGCGGCCAGACAGCCTTTGTCGTTGAGGTTGCTGGGAAGCACTTAGGCAATGTAGCCGCCGACTGTACACGCACCAAGACTCCCGAAAAACAGGCTGCCAACGAGCGTCCCAAAGTACCCAAAGGGGAAAAGCAACGCATCTTGATGATAGGCGACTCGATGGCAGGGCCGGCTGGCTTGGAATATGGGATGCAACAATATACCCTCTTCAATGGGCATACGCTCATTGTCAAGCACCAGTCTAGTTCTTCGACCCAGCTCTGGAGCCAAGAAAAGCGCGCCAAAGCGCTTATCGAAGCCCACCAGCCTAGCTTTGTGATTATTGCCTTAGGCTCTAACGAGCTTTTTGTCAGAGATTTGGAAGAACGCGCCTATTATATTCACGATATTTTGGAGCAATTGGGCGACACCCCCTATATCTGGGTAGGGCCACCTAACTGGCGACCCGATACAGGAATCAACGAGTTGTTGGCCAAGATGATAGACAAGCAGCGCTTTTTTAGCTCCCAAAGTCTCAAATTGCCCCGACAAGAAGACGGTATCCACCCCAATCTGGAAGGCAGCCGCCTTTGGGCAGACACCCTCACCGAATGGATTATGTACCAAAGTGCCTATCCGTTTACCCTTTATACCCCACAATAAGGCAATGCTAAAATTTGGATAGGCAGTCTTGTCAGCCCAATGGATTAGGCTAAGTTTTCGGTAGCCGCAGTATCTTCGAGTAGTTGGTGTACGATACGGGGCAAGTGTTGGTGTTCGAGGGTGGCAACACGCTCTGCGATGGTCTCAGGAGTGTCTTCGGCGCGGATAGGGCATTTGGCCTGAAAAATAATCTGCCCTTCGTCGTAGTTTTCATTGACATAATGAATCGTCATCCCGGTTTCGGTAGCGCCCGATTCCCAAACAGCCCTGTGGACGTTCATCCCATACATTCCTTTGCCCCCAAAATCAGGCAGTAGTGAAGGGTGTAGGTTGATGATACGGTTTTTGAAGGGTTCGAGCAAGTTTTGAGGCACTAGCCACAGGAAGCCTGCCAAGACAATAAGGTCTATTTCTAGCTCTTCTAGCTCCCGAACCAAAATATCGGATTTGTAGAAAGTATCTCGGTCAAAGACCTGTGTCAGCACACCGTGTTGGCGAGCCTTTTCGAGCACGGGCGCATCGATTTTGTTGGAAAGTACCAAGGCCACCGTAACATCGGGCACTTGGCTGAAATAGGCCATCAGGTTTTGGGCATTACTACCTGTACCGGAGGCGAAAATGGCGATTTTCTTTGGTTTCATAAAAGGCTATCAACGGGGTACTCCCCGAAAAGTATCAGGGGAGGCGCGACTGTGCCGCGCTTCCGGGGGTAGATAAAGGAGCTATAGTTTTTTAATACCGGCGCGTTTGAGCGTAGCTTTGGCAAAATTTTTCAAGGTTTCTTTTACTGTCGTACCCACTTTCTTGACAGCAGTGTCTTCGGGCTTGGCCTTGAAAACAGTATCGTGGTAGGAGGCTGCTCCTTCGCGTAGTTGGGTGTAGAAATACACATAAATCGACTTACGGGTGATGTGCTCGGGGACGGTGATTTTGGAGTAGCCGTGGTAAGAAATCTCACTGGTTTCAAAAATAACGGCTCTATTGAAGATAGGAGCGACTTTTTTCTCACAGCGTGTCATCTTAGCATCCCACATTTCGAGGTCTCCGCCATAGCTTTCGAGCCAGTCTTTGTTCATATAAATGAGCATATTGAGGCGGCGGTGAATGTCTTTTTCAGCGTGGATATTAAAATCGATGTGAATATCCAAAAAGCTACCATTGCTGCCTTGGTGGAGGCCTGTGCCGAGGTGGTCATCTGCAACAAAGACCTCTTCGATGCCCGTTACACGGCTCATCCAAGCGGCCATTTGCTCGCCCATAATCAGCTCGCGGGCTTGGCGGAAAACCTCCGGGAAATCGTCAAAATTAGCCCCTTCAGACTTCCGTTCGTTTAGCCCATTATAGTGTTTTTTGAGCTTTTCGATTGATGGAAACTGGGCGTTGAGCGCCTCGGCAAAGTCTGCGGTCAAGAAATTATCCAAGACCAAGTGGCGGTAGGGTTGCGCTTGGTCAAATTGTTGGCGTAGTCGGGCTGTAGCTTCTACGCTGATATAGTCGGGGTTGATGTGTTGCTCAAACATAGTATAGGGAAGATGAGTTTGAAGTAGACAAAAATATGCAATTTTTCAGCATTTGTGCGTATTTTGTGCCAAGATTCTTGTCAGCTGATTTTTATGTCCCTCAGAGATAAAGCTTATGACCACTAAACCCTCCATATTCCTCTTGGCTGCTACCCTTTTTTGGGTAGGGATGGCGGCCTGTACTCCTAAGATATTGCCCAATGAGCCCAGCCGGCAGCAAGTCAGCGCATCGCGTGCAACGGCCACACAGGGCGGCGGACAAGTAAAAGTCGCCGGTGGGAAGATAGACTGTAAGCACCGTGTGGTAGACAACCAAGGCCACATCAGGGTGATGTTGCAGCTCGAACTAACGCGTTTGGCCAACGACAAGGACGTAAAGCGCCTGATGGAAGAGTTCAACATCAGCTACGGAATTATCTCAGATTATGACGAGCGGCAGTTTGTCCAGACCGGAGTGCTACAAATTACCGAGGCCAATGCCCGAAAAACAGGCCAGTACTTCTATGTGATGGCAGACATTCCCAAGCGTGAAGACCGCAATGAGGCGGTATTGCTGATTGAAATATTCGACAAACTCAGCACACAAAAAGGCTTGTACAACTTGCCGGTGAGGTTTCAGAAACCGGAGTTGGAGGATATTTTTTATTGGGAAGATGCCGACTCAGGAGAGGCGCAGTTCCAGTCGTATTTCCGCACACAAAACCGCCTCAAAATCCGTGCGTTACACAACAACGCCCCCAATGTACTCACGGTTACTTATTATCAACAACCTTTTGGGCCGGCGGCCATTCCGATGGCCACCCAAGTACCGATGGAACGGTTGCCCGCCTTGGCCGACTCTACTTTTTCTATCCGTATTGGGCAACCACTGAGCTTCGCAAAGCCTGGTTTTTATCTAATTGACAACGCCGCCTATACTGGCGTAATCAGTGTCTATATTGCAGAAAATCGGTTTCCAAAATTGGCACAACTCCAAGACCTTGTACAGCCACTGCGCTATATCACCACCGAAGAGGAGTTTCAGCGCCTCCAAGTCTCTGCCGACACCAAGGAAGCCCTTGATTCACTCTGGCTCGAACTGATGGACAATAACTTGGCAAGAGCCAAGGCTACTATCAAGGCTTACTACCAAAGGGTAAAGTTTGCCAATGAATTTTTCACAGATTACAAACCCGGATGGCAAACCGATATGGGGATGATTTTCACTGTATTTGGCAGTCCACAGAAAGTCAAAAAATTTAATGACAAAGAAATTTGGACTTACACACAAGAGAAAACCTTTTCGGAGACTAATTTTACCTTCCAAAAAACCCGGACTGTGTTTGGAAGAGAGGTTTTTGTATTGGTGCGTTATCCCGAATACGAACAAGTATGGTATGAAGCCATAGAGCGCTGGAGAGAAGGAAGGATAGGCTCTTAACGAATGCTTGGCTACCGTTAGCTGGTGCTCAATGCTTTGTGGGGGTGGCTTGAAAAAAGGCTTTTTTGTGTACCTTTGCAAAAAAGCCTTTTTTCTTTGTTTGACACATCTGCGATATGAGCGAAATTTCTAAAACCTACGACCCCAAGGACGTAGAAGCCAAGTGGTATCAGTATTGGATGGAGCATAAGCTTTTCCGCTCCACCCCCGACCCCAACAAAGAGCCGTATACCATCGTCATCCCGCCACCCAACGTAACGGGTGTGCTGCATATGGGGCATATGCTCAACAATACCATTCAGGACGTGCTCATCCGTCGTGCCCGTATGCAGGGTAAAAATGCCTGCTGGGTTCCCGGAACAGACCACGCCTCTATTGCCACAGAGGCCAAGGTCGTCGCGATGTTGAAAGAACAAGGCATTGAGAAAAAAGACATCAGCCGTGAGCAGTTCCTCGAACACGCCTTTGCTTGGAAAGACAAATACGGAGGTATCATCCTAGAGCAGCTCAAAAAATTGGGCGCTTCTTGTGATTGGGATCGCACCCGCTTTACCATGGAAGAGGAACTGTCGAAGGCCGTTATCGATTCTTTTGTACAGCTACACCGCAGAGGGTGGATTTACAAAGGCGTGCGGATGGTCAACTGGGACCCTCAGGGTAAAACAGCCCTCTCCGACGAAGAGGTGATTTTCAAAACCTCTAACACCAAGATGGTGTACTTCAAATACCGGGCAGCGGATAACCCTGATGAGTTTTTAACGGTAGCTACCGTACGCCCCGAAACCATTCCGGGCGATGTGGCCGTGTGCGTAAACCCCAACGACGAGCGCTACCAGTCTTGGATAGGCCGCAAGGTATTGGTACCCTTGCTCGACCGTGAAGTGCCCGTAATTGCGGACGAATACGTAGACCCTGAGTTTGGTACGGGTATTCTCAAAATCACCCCTGCCCACGATGTAAACGACTACAACATCGGCCAAAAATACAACCTACCTGCCATCGATACCATCGCCGACGACGGCACAATGTCCGAAGCCGTAGGCATTGCCAAATACATCGGTCAAGACCGTTTCCGTGTGCGCAAGGCCATCATTCAGGATTTGGAAGAGGCCGGCCTGCTTGTCAAAGTAGAGGACTACAGCAACCAAGTAGGAACATCGGAACGTACCGGCGCGGTGATAGAGCCTAAGCTCTCGATGCAGTGGTGGCTCAAGATGGAAGACATCGCCCGCCCAGCGTTTGAAAATGTGATGAATGATACCATCCGCTTCTTTCCCGAGAAGTTTAAGAATATGTACCGCTCTTGGATGGAAAACCCCAAGGACTGGTGCATCTCTCGACAGCTTTGGTGGGGGCAGCAGATTCCGGCCTACTACGACGACCAAGGCAATATCTTCGTGGCCAATACCAAGGCCGAAGCCTATGCCGAGTACCAAGCCCTCTGCGCACAGGAAGGCCGTACGGCAATGCCTTTTGATGCCTTCCGCCAAGATGAAGACGTGCTCGATACTTGGTTTAGTTCTTGGCTATGGCCTATTTCGGTGTTTGATGGCTTCAAAGATCCCAACAATGCCGATATCCAATACTACTATCCTACGGCTGTATTGGTGACGGGCTTCGATATTATCTTCTTCTGGGTAGCACGGATGATTATGGCCGGCTATGCCTTCAAAGGAGAGCTACCTTTCAAAGATGTGTACTTTACCGGCCTCATTCGAGACAAAATGGGGCGAAAAATGTCTAAATCACTGGGTAACAGCCCTGACGCGCTGCGCTTGATAGACCTGTACAGCGCCGACGGGGTGCGCTTTGGTGTGTTGTTCAGCTCGGCAGCCGGCAATGACTTGCTCTTTGATACGGGTGTACCCAAATCACAAAAGCAGGAAGACATCACGGCTTTTATGGAAGACCCTGAGTCCCACAACTCCAAGCTTTGTGAACAAGGCCGCAACTTTGCCAATAAAATTTGGAACTCTTACCGCTTGCTGAGCGGCTGGGAGGTAGACGAAAGCCTGCCTTTTGCCCACGCCCACAGCGTAGCTTGGTTGGAGGAGCGCCTGCAGCAGGCGCTAGCCGAGATAGACGACCACTTCAGTAAGTACCGTATTTCAGATGCCTTGCAGGCTGTTTACAAACTCTTCTGGGATGACTTCTGCGCTTGGTATCTCGAGATCATCAAGCCGGAGTATGGCCAGCCCATCGACCGTAGCACACTACAACATACCCTCGATTTCTTCGAGCGACTCTTGCAACTGACACACCCGTTTATGCCCTTCATCACCGAAGAGCTGTGGCAGCAAGTGCGCCCTCGTGCCGCCGGAGAGTCTATCTGTATTGCCCCTTACCCCGCTGCCACCCGCCCCGCTGACCAAGCCCGCATTCAGGCAATGGATCAGGCTTTTGAGATTGTGATTGGGGTACGGCAGGTACGCAACCAGAAAGAGATTGCCCCCAAAGTGCCGCTCAAGCTTTTTGCCAAGGCAGATACCTTGCAGAAATATACCGAAGCTGCCTACATCATCCGTAAAATGGCCGTATTGGAAAGCTTTGACACGTGTGAGGCTCAGCCGGAGCAAACCGTCTCCTTCTTGGTCAAAGGAGAAGAGTTTTTTGTACACGTTGGCGATGCCATCGATTTGGACAAAGAGCGTGAAAAGCTGCAAAAAGAGCTGGAATATGCTCAAGGCTTCCGCGACAGCGTCCTCAAAAAACTTGGCAATGAGCGCTTTGTGGCCAATGCCAAACCCGACGTAGTGCAGAAAGAACGCGAAAAGCTGGCCGATGCCGAAGCCAACATCCAAGCCCTGAGCGAAGCCCTGAAGAAATTGGCTTAAGTTACCCCAAGGGCTATTTGAATGGAGAATCTACTGGATTTGATTTTCTTTATTGCTCCAACTAATTTTGGTTGGGCATAAAATAGCTTAGCGCAACAATAAAGCGCTGTATCGACACAGATACAGCGCTTTATCTTTTTTGTAGGAAGCCAATGATGGATTTCGAGGCCCGCAACTATCACTTGGCAGGCTTGAGCGTAGCCAACTTAAAATCAGGTCGATAACGGATATAGATGCCGGCAGCGTGTTCAAAGAGCTGGTTGTTGAAATCATAATAGGGCTCTAGGCGGAAGAGAAAATCTACCCCCCCATTGATATGTACTTCTTTGAGCAGACGCAAGAACAAGAGTTGCCGGTTTTGGGGCGCTTGCTCTGGGCTAAGCTCTGCAAAAGAACTATAGATTGCCCCTCCTTGGGCTGAGGCATAGCCTTCGGCATACCAATAGCTGAGCATAAACTCCCAGTTGCGGCGCGACACTACCGAAGCGTTGGCATAAGCTGCCCATCCGCTGATGGCCTCGTCTTCGGGGGTGTTTTGGATACGAAAAGAGCTGCCACTAAAGCTCAGACCGTAGGCACTGAGACGCATTTGTGAGAGCCAAGCCCCACTGCGTAGCGGGCGGTAGGTATGTTGCCAGCCCAACGCCACATTGGCCGTATTGGTTACAGGATCTTCTTTGTTGGCTTGTATTTGACCTCCATAGTGCAAGACAGTCCCCTGTAAGACCAATTCATTTTGGTGGCGTGGCGCATCAAGCCACCGGTAGTGGGTATGCTGGCCTGCGAAGATAATTTCTTGAAAATCAGAGTCTACATAAATCATTCGCTGCCAGTCTACCCATAGGTCTGTATACCAGCGTCGGCTTCGATGCTGGATTTGCATCCCGTCTTCGAGGCGTAGGTTGAGCAGGTTTTCAAAAGCATAAAGAGGCTCAATGAGCCGGTGTGTCAGGCCACCTTCGAGCATACCCAAGGTGAGCGTTAGGCTGTCGGTCAGCGCAACTTTTACCGAAAATATAGGACTAACCAGCGTTGGATTGTCAGCGCCAAAGTCTTGCCTCAACAACACTCCCCCTTCTAAACGCACCCGCTTGGAGGGGTAATATACCAAGCTGGGCGCTGCCTGCACCCCAAAATAAGTCCTTCCCAAGGTGATGGGATTAAAATATTCGGTGTTGAGTACAAAAGGCAAGGCATCTAACCGGAGATACAACTCACGCGCACGCTCGGCCAACAAGGGTTTCTGGTCAGAGAGCGCTTCATTGCGCAACTGCGCCGCTAAGCCCCAAGGGAGCATCAAAAAGAGGATAAACAAACTACGAAATACAGACGAGGGAAGCATAAAGAGAGGCGTTTGAAAGGTGGAGACCTACAGATAAGACAGACGTAGACTGTAAAGCTATCAAATATAGCCTTCTGAGGCAACCCCACTAAAAAATCTAGGGAGCTTTCCTGCTTTTTGGCAGAATAATGTCTAATTTAATGGCATCAAACAAACCACCCCCCAACGCTATTTCAAACAAGGATTGTATGCACGCAAACTTCAATAAAACCAAAATTGTAGCCACCGTAGGCCCAGCTTCTAATACCAAAGAACGATTGTTGGCCTTGGCTCAGGCCGGAGTAGATGTCTTCAGGCTCAATTTTTCACACGGCACACACGAAGAGCACTTTCAGGTCATTCAACATATACGCGCTATCAATGTTGAATACGGTTATAGTATCTCTATCTTACAAGATTTGCAAGGCCCCAAAATCCGTACGCGTGAAGTCGAAGGTGGGGAAGTAATGCTCGAAAAAGGGCAGACCGTCCGAATCACCACGGCCAACGTTCCTTGCAGCGAAGCCCTTATCAGTACCAACTACACCGCACTACCCAAGGATGTCAGCGAAGGAGACCGTATCCTCATTGATGATGGGAAGATAGAGCTAAAAGTACAAAGCATCGATGGAGAGGAGGTCAAGGCTACCGTAATTTATGGCGGGCCTCTACGTTCCAAAAAAGGTATCAATCTGCCCAACACCTTGGTATCAACCCCCTCACTGACCGAAAAAGACACCGAAGATCTCTACTTTGGGCTAGAACACGAGGTAGACTGGGTTGCTCTTTCGTTTGTGCGCTCTCCAACAGATATTCACTTGCTGCGACACATCATCCGGCAAAGAGGCAAGGATACCCGCATTGTGGCTAAGATAGAAAAGCCACAAGCAATCAACCTTATTGATGAAATCATCGAAGCGACCGACGCACTGATGGTGGCCCGTGGCGACCTAGGGGTAGAAGTAGGAATGGAAGAAGTGCCGATGATTCAGAAAATGATTGTACAAAAAAGCACAGACGCAGCCAAGCCGGTAATTATCGCTACCCAGATGATGGAGAGTATGATTGACAGCCCACGCCCAACCCGCGCCGAGACGAACGACGTAGCCAATGCTGTTCTTGATGGAGCTGATGCCTTGATGCTCAGCGCCGAAACTGCCGTAGGCAAATACCCTGAGTTGGTCATTCAGTCGATGGCCGAAACCATCCGTATCGTAGAAGAAAAGTCGCCTAGGGTCTACAACCGCCCTTATGTATTGGATACAGCCGCCGAAACCTTCTACAACGATAGCGTCATAGCGGCGGCCTGCGTGCTTTCTAAAGACACCAAGGCTCAGGCTATTGTAGGGATGACCACCTCGGGCTACACGGCTTTCCGTATAGCCGCACACCGCCCCAAAGCACATATATTTATTTTCACCTCTAATAAAAAAATAATCCCTGTGCTCAACCTTGTCTGGGGAGTGCGTACTTTCTTCTACGATAGCCTCGTCTCTACTGATGCTACTTTCAACGACCTCAAACAGTTCTTGATGAAGGAGGGCTATCTGGCGCACGGCGACGTATTTATCAACACCGCCAGTATGCCTATTGCAGAGAAGCGACGTACCAATGCCATTAAACTTTCGATAGCACGCTAGTGTCGAATTAAAGCAAGTCTCTTCCGTAACTTTGGAATTCCAAGTTCGGAAGAGCTAGGTGTTTTGCTTTGGGGCAACCCTTGTCGTTGATGTGCATGTAACAACCAAGAGCTAAGCGATACTACTGCTTTGTGCTTTTGTGTGCGCTATAGGGCGACAACAAAGCCCCAACCCAACACAAAACCCCAAAATGTCCCAAGGGCTGGCAAAAAATAATACGAAATACGGCCAATTTGCGTAATTTGCATAACGGTAAAAATTAGAACAAACAGAAACATACCTTGGGGCTATATGAGCTACTTCCTAATACTTGGGAGGGGTGATAGCGCTGTGTTTGAATATTTTAAATCATACAAATCAAATACTGCCAAACACAGAGCATCTCAAAACTTTAGCTATATTGCATATAAAACCAAGCCTCTACAAGACATACAATCGCAAATGTAATACAAATTGCTATGGATACTCAGGTAATATTGTTAGTAGATGATGACCCCATCAATAATATGATTATTCAGCGGATGTTTGCCCGGCAATCAGACCGTATCCGAATGCAGATATTCGAACAAGGGCAAGATGGCCTGAGCTACCTCAAATCAGGACGCAACCCGGCCCTTATCTTGCTCGATATCAATATGAATGACATCAACGCGTGGGAGTTTTTAGAACAAATGCAAGCCGACAAGATAGATATCCCCGTGATGATTTTGACCTCTTCTATTGGACAAAAGGATATGAAGCGTGCCAAAGGCTACAACCAAGTAATTGACTACCTGATCAAGCCACTGGATGACCAACAAGTGAAGAAAATATTGGATAACCTGCCCTGATTTTTTAAACACTATGAAAAGCCTGCCTATTTTTTTTCCATTTATCTTGATACCAATCCTTGGACTTGTTGCCTGCAATACCCGCGAAGAGCGACTCAACCAAGAGAAAGAAGCATTGCTACAAAAATATATACAACAGGCCCGTGCCAACCAAGAGATGGACTCTTTGATGGTCTTGCTTAACGAGACGCTCGACTCCGTCAATCTTGAGCAATATGAACTCAATACCTTGATTAAACGTGAAAAAGGGGCACGCAAACGGAGTGATATCCTCTCCAAAATCGAAGGGCTACAGCGCTATGTGCGCGCCAGCAATGACCGCATCGAAGTGTTGGAGCAACTGCTGGCCAACCAAGAAGCAACGAATGGCGCACAGGTCGCCGGCCTGAGAGGCATTATCAATCAACTCAAAACAGACCTACAGGCCAAGGAGTTGGAAATCATTGCCTTACAAAAGCAAGTCAATCAGCTGACAGATGAGGTAATCTCTCTCAAAGACCAACTCGCCCTTCAGGAATCGCTGCGTGAGCAGAACGCCAAAGTCATTGCCACACAAGCCGAAAAAATAGCCCAAAAAGATATACGCCTGCAAGAAGAGCGCATCCGCACATTACAAGCACAAGTGGACAAGCTCATTGCCCAAGGTTTGGCCGAAGAGGAATTGGCGCAAAAAACCAAGCTTGCTGCCCGAAAGAAAAACGAACACCTAATGAGCGCCTATGATTTTTATCAAAAAGCCTATGCACTAGTAGCAGAAGAAGAAGCCCTGGCGCAAAAACGCCGCGAACTAGAGGCGCGCCTCTCCAGTGTGAAAGCCAAACTCCCCAGTCGACACAAAGAGCAACTCTAACAACCCAACCACTAAAACCGCCAAAGCCAAGCTCCTTGGCTGCGGACATCGTGCCATTGTAAGCCCAGCTCAGCGGCATCTTGTTTGAGTTTTTGAGTGGTTTTGGTATAGTTACTGGCATCTACTACATACTGTGCTTGGCGAGGAAGCTTGTCTGCCAAAGGCTTCAAACTTCGCACGGCATTGTTTTGTAAAATAAATACCGACACTCCGGCTTCGCCACAAAGTTCCCAAAAAGCAGGGCTAACCGCCCCCGACACAAGGGCAATGCGCTGCCCTTGCCAAAAAACCAACTCAAAGGCCAGACTGCCCGGCCTGATTTTTTGCCGCTCAAAATGACAAACCTGCAAGCCTAAGGCCGTATGATGGCCACCAAGCGCAAACTGATAGTCAGCAGACTGCACAGCAGATAATTTGTTGGGCAGCAATACTTGGGCTTTTTGGCCTTGTAAAAGCTGTAAGTGGGGATTTTTGGGCAAATAATATACAGTCATCAACCGCTGTGAGCGGAGCTGGTATTGGTAATATATGCGGCTGCTGCTCCAAGCTGTTACCATTCCTACACACAACCACACGTAGACAAAACGTCGTTGAGCCAACAGTAATAAGACACCCAAGAGCATCCCATACAAAAAACACAATTCCCAGCCGTTGAGATATATGCCCTGAGTACTGGCGTATGGCAAGCTAGTAAGCCAACGCACCAAGATTCCCATCCAGACAATGGTCTGACTCAACAGCCAACCCAACCACACGGCTAGGTAAGGGAATGGGGAGAGCAACAACAACAGGATTCCGCCCCCTAAAATAAATGGTACGACAGGCAAGACCATTAGATTGGATAGTAGAAAATAGTTTGGAAACTGATGAAAATAGTACAGGCCTAGCGGAAAAGTTGCTAATTGTGCTGATATCGAAACAGCCGACAACTGCCACGCTTTGTCTAAGTATGGGTTAGGGATTGAGAATATGCCATAAATCTTTGGATATAGGTAAATTATTCCAATAACAGCCAGATAAGAAAGCTGAAACCCTAGAGAAAACAATAGCATTGGATTGTACAAAAGTAAGATAAAGGCCGAAGCTGCGATAATGTTGTAAATATTGGTTTGTCGGGTGAGGGCTTGCCCTAATAAAATCAGTGAGAACATCGTGGCTGCCCGTAGTACCGATGCTGAAGCCCCGGTTAGGAAAGCATAGCCCCACAAAACCATAATCACTAAGAGACTATATACCCAAACTCCATAACGCCACCGCCGCAAAGGCTTTAGCATCAAGGAGACTAGGCCTGCTACCAACCCCAAATGCAGCCCCGAAACAGCCAATATGTGCATCAGTCCGGCTTGGGCATATGTTTGAGAGGTTTCAGTGTCGAGGTTTGTCTTGACACCCAACACCAAGGCAGAGGCTATGCCTAAAGCTTCAGCTTCGGGTAGATAAGTGTGAAGCTGTATTTGGCAGTAGTGGCGTATTTGTAGCGAAGCTTGTTGCCACCAAGGCAGGGTCTGGCGGGCTATTATGCCGATATGTTGTGGCTGCACATATTGTTGGCAGTAGATTCCCTTGTGCCATAAGTAAGCCTGATAGTCAAAACTATGGGGATTTTTAGCTTCATCAATGGGACTATATATGCCCTTGATTATCAGCTCGTCGCCTACTAGCGGAGCACTACTTGGCTCGGGGAGGCTGTCAGTATAAGCGATTCGAAGCAGAATTTTGCCATGGCAACGATGCCATCCATCGGGGTAGCGCAACGCCCTTACCTCTGCGATTGTTTGCCAGTAGCTTGATTTAGCCTGTACCTCGTCGGTGATTCGAACCACATAAGCCCTCAAGCTATCTGTTGGTTGGTGGACAAAATGTGAGGGATGATTGCGGGCTACTGTCTGATAACAGCGTACAGCGCCGACACCCATAAAAACCGAAAGCCCCAACAGCCCAAGCCATAGTTGAGCTTGATGGCGCTTGTGCGAAGGAACATACCAAGGGCTCAAGCCATAGATAAAGCTAGCAACAATCACCCATACAATAAATATATTTTGGGGTGTAGGAAAGAAGTATTGCCATAAAATACCCAAAACCAGAGCAGCCAGTAGCCGTACATAGCTATAAGGAAGCCATTGCATAGTATATTTCTAAGAATAATGGTTTGATAGTAGATGCTGTTGGTAGCTAATATATTAAAAAACAAACCATAATACAATATAAAGTAGTGTTTATGTGTTTTTTATACTGAATTAGACAATAAAACCCTATCAATGTTTGAAAAAAGATTGGAGCCCCGAGCTACTTTTCCAAAAATGTCCAGTGGCGTGTCCTCAAATCTTGTCAATCTTGGTATAATACATACATCACTACTTTACCCTCCTTGGAAATGGGCAAGATATTTATTGAACAGGCCCTAAATACTTTGGGAAAAAATGGCTGATTGAGGTGCTTTTTGCTGCAATCGCGCATCAAATACCGCACAAATGTTTCTTACAAACCCTCGACCTAAGGGCGTTATTTTCAGGGACTGAGCCTCTAGGTGCAGCAGCCCATCGGATTCCAAAGCTTGGAGCTGTGGCAGCAAATCATAAAGTACGGCGGTTTGGTCTTGGGGCAAAGCCCAAGAGGTTTCAAATCGGCACATCAGCCTCAAGATATGTCTGCGCAATACGAGGTCTTCATTGGTGAGTTGGTGGCCGTGGGTAATGGGCAGGCGGCGTTGTTTGAGTAGTTGGCGATACTCATCTACTGTTTTGGCATTTTGGGCAAAACCCATCCAAGCATCCCCAATAGAAGACACGCCTAGGCCGATGAGTAGTTGGGTATGGCGTACAGTATAGCCCATAAAGTTGCGATGTAATTGTTTTTGGTTAGCCGCAATAGCCAGTTCATCACTAGGAAGCGCAAAATGATCCATCCCTATCTCGACATAGCCACTCTCTAAGAGCAGTTGTTTGCCAAGGGTATAGAGTTGATGCTTCATCTCGGGCTTGGGCAACATTGACTCAAAAGACTTTTGCGCCGGTTTGCGCCAAGGGATATGCGCATAACTATAGAAGGCAATTCGATCGGGGCGGTCTTGTAACACTTGCTGGATAGTCTGGCTTACAGAAGTTTCTGTTTGCATAGGAAGCCCGTAAATAAGGTCATAGTTGACTGAATCAAACCCCGTAAGGCGTGCTTTTTGGCTTAGAGCCGCCACTTCGTCCCTAGTTTGGATACGATTGATGGCACATTGAACCTTGGTGTCAAAATCTTGTACCCCAATACTGATACGTCTGAACCCCAGCGCATAGAGCGTGTCAAGGTGGGCTTGGGTTGTATTGTGGGGGTGAGCTTCGAAGCTCAGCACGGCATCTTCGGCCAAGACGCTATGCTTCAAAATCCCTTCAATGAGACGCTGAAGGTTTGCGGGATTAAAAAAAGTAGGAGTTCCGCCACCAAGATGCAACTCACGGATGATGGGCTGAGCATCGAAACATTCATTGTAAAGCGCCCATTCACTGAGTAGGTCTTGGATATAAGGGATTTCGACGTGGTGATTGACAGTAATACGGGTATTGCAACCACAGTAAGTACAGAGGCTTTCGCAGAAAGGGAGATGGATGTAAAGCGCAATCCCTTTGCGGGCATTGCTTTGTGCAAAAGCATCGGCCACCATATCCTGCCATTGATAGGCACTTGGCGCATTATCCCAATAAGGAACAGTAGGGTAGCTGGTATAACGCGGTACGGGTTTGTTGTATTTGCGCAAAAGGGAAGTGCTGATAGTCATCTCTAAATAGCGTTAGGGTTACATCAATAAGCCAAAGCTAGTGATGTTAGCGCGCTGATGCTATGACATTTGTCAGTCTGTTGTTTTTATGCCAAGATTCACAAGAGTTGATGTATCACCTCCCCAACAAAATAGCCCCTGACAGCAGAAAGCGCCGTCAGGGGTATGGGTATTGTTTTTATGCCAAGATTCACAAGAGCTAATCCCTAGTTTATTTGGGAGGCATACCCAATAGCAATCAGTTTGGGAAACGGATGTGCTTACTTGTACTAAGAACTATCAGGTCTAGCCCAAGAAGGGGTAGCGGTAGTCTACCGGTGGGGCAAAGGTCTCTTTGATGGTGCGTGCCGACACCCAGCGGAGGAGGTTCATCATCGCGCCGGCTTTGTCGTTGGTACCGGAGGCACGAGCCCCGCCAAAAGGCTGCTGACCTACTACGGCTCCCGTAGGCTTGTCGTTGATGTAGAAGTTTCCGGCAGCATTGCTCAAAGCCTTGGTAGCCAACTCAATCGCGTAGCGGTCTTGAGAGAAGATAGCGCCTGTGAGGGCGTAGGGAGAAGTTTGGTCTACGAGCTTGAGTGTATCCTCAAAGTTCTCTTCGTGGTAGACATAGATGGTGAGCACAGGGCCGAAAATCTCCTCGCACATCGTCTCAGAAAGCGGGTCGATAGACTGTAGCACGGTAGGGGCAATGAAGTAGCCCTTGCTCTTGTCGTAAGTACCTCCAGCCACGACGGTTACGCCGTCGGTTTGCTTGGCGCGTTCGATGTAGCCCACGATTTTGTCGAAGGCTCGCTCATCGATAACGGCATTGATGAAGTTGCCAAAGTCTTCCGTACCGCCCATTTTGATGGAGGCTAGGTCGGTAAGCATATAGCCCTTCACCTCTTCCCAAAGATTCGAGGGGATGTAGGCACGAGAGGCTGCCGAACATTTTTGCCCCTGAAACTCAAAAGCACCACGCACCAGTGCAGTGGCTAGAGCTTTGGCATCGGCAGATTTGTGTGCCAACACAAAGTCTTTGCCACCCGTTTCGCCCACAATGCGGGGATAAGTCTTGTAGTGGTCGATATTTTGGCCAATGGTTTTCCAGAGGTGTTTGAATACCGCCGTGCTACCTGTAAAGTGCAGGCCTGCAAAGTCGGGGTGTTTGAAGACTACCTCTCCGGCCACGGGGCCATCTACATACACCAAGTTGATGACCCCGTCGGGCACACCGGCCTCTTGAAAGACCTCCATCAGTACTTGAGCAGAATATATTTGAGTGTAGGCAGGTTTCCACACCACAGTATTGCCCATCATTGCTGGAGCGGCGGGGAGGTTACCCGCAATGGCCGTAAAGTTGAAGGGCGTAATGGCAAACACAAAACCTTCGAGCGGGCGGTACTCCATACGGTTCCAGATACCGGGTGCAGACTGCGGTTGGTCGGCATAAATTTGGGCCATATACTGCACATTGAAGCGCAAGAAATCGATGATTTCGCAGGCAGAATCAATCTCGGCCTGAAACGCATTTTTCGACTGCCCCAGCATCGTAGCCGCATTGAGGCGTGCGCGGTACTTGCCCGCAATCAGGTCGGCAGCTTTGAGAAAAATAGAGGCACGGTGTTCCCAGCTCATTGCAGCCCAAGCCTCCTTAGCGCCCAAGGCCGCATTGATGGCCTGCTCTACGTGGCCGGCATCGCCTTCGGTAAAATACCCCAATACGTGCTGATGGTCGTGGGGAGGAGTAAGATTGATTTTTTTATCTGTAAAAATGCGCTCACTGCCGATATACATCGGGATAGCCATTTGTTGGCCGCGCATCTCTTTCAGGGTGTTGGCCAAGCGCTCACGCTCCGGCGTACCGGGCGCATAGCTCAGGATAGGCTCGTTGATGGGCGTAGGGGTGTTAAAAAATCCGTAGCTCATATTTTTGTTGTTTTGAGGTGTATGATGCATTGATGGGGCGCACTTTCAGTTAGCTAACAGGAAAGCACGGATATACAAAGGTGCAATATCTTGAGCAACTCTCCAAGCGCTCTTTGTGTGTGCCTTATGCTCTTTGTGGGTAAATGTATGTCGAAGATGGGTAATCTCCCCAAAAAATAAAGACACACAGAAATAGGTGCGCTATACTCCGACCAAAATTGGTTTGGGAAATGTGTGGCGCTAAAAATCCTTGAGAATCAAAAAAAATCAACTCCTGTAAACCCTCAAATCAAATGAATCTTGGCATAATTTGTAACAATTGTTACGGAGTTGTTGTCCGCTAATCGGTATCTTTGCTTAAAGACCAACAACCGAAAATGATTGATACAATAGACCTAAAGCTTTTTCAAGAGCAATTTAGCCAATTAGACCAAGAGGTCATCACACATCTGACCGAACACGGCCAAATACGCCAGTGGGAAGAGGGCGAGGTGATGATGCGTACAGGGCAATATATCAAGCAGACAATGCTCATCCTCGACGGGCGTGTCAAACTCTATCGGGAGAGCGAAGATGGTAGCGAGTTTTTTATTTATTACCTTGAGCCGGGGCAGGCTTGTGCCCTGAGTATGATTTGCTCGGCCAACAGCGAGCCTAGTCAAATCACGGCCAAGGCCGTATCACCTACCCGCACCTTGGTTGTGCCCGTAATGCAAACAGAAGTGTTGTTTGGCAACAACCGCTCTTGGTACAATTTTGTGCTCAAAAACTACCGCAGCCGTTTTGATGAGATGCTCCAAGTACTGGATAGTGTTGCATTTAGAGGGATGGACGAGCGGCTAGAGTTTTACCTCAAACGGCATTTTGATGCAGAAGGGGATATTCTCAACACCACCCACCAAGAGATTGCTGCCGACCTCAGTACCTCGCGAGAGGTGATTTCGCGCCTGCTCAAGAAAATGGAAAAAGAGGGTTATATCGCCTTACAACGCAACCAAATTATCAATAAAAAGCTATAAAACCGGCCTACAGGTGTCTTGTAGGCAGGTTTTTGCTAGCTTCGCAGTACTTAGTGCTTGTTTAAATTTTCAGCAGGGCAGGCAAAACAACTGGTTTTTGTGCTGATACTAGGCAAAAAACGCAGGCATTACATATAGCCCACGATTTTAATCGTGGGAGGGCTACGGCGAGCGTTTTTATACCAAGATTCACAAGATTTGGGGATTTGTAGAATTTGATTTCTTGATTATCAAGGATTTTTAGTGCAAAGATTTCCCAAACTAATTGTGGTTGAGTATAAACAAGTGCTTAGATTACGAGAGTGGGCTGCTTGTTTTCGTCGAGGGCTACAAAGGTGAACGTGCCTTGGATGGCGTGCTCTCGGCCTTCTTGATACATTTCCTCTTTGAAGATAGAGACTTCCACCTCCAGACTGGTGCGCCCCACACGCACCACACGGCCTATCAGCTCGATGATGGTATCTGCGGGGATAGATTTTTTGAAGTCAATCTTGCTAGAAGAAACCGTAACAACCCGCTTGCGGCTGAATCGTGTGGCGGTAATAAAGGCTACCTCATCCATCATTTCCATCGCCGTACCTCCGAAGAGGGTGTCGTAATGGTTGGTGGTGTTAGGGAATACTACTTTGAATACGCGGCTTTCTGAAGCGGCTATTCGGGAGGCAATGGCAGTGCTCATTTGTTGGTATTGTTTGTGGAGTAATTGTAAGCAGGTGGCGCAGAGGCAGTCCGAATATTGGGAGGCGATATACTGCTGTGCTTCGTAGCTCAGGGGCTGGTCGAAGCAGTGGCAGAGCGTAACGCTACCTACCTTACACTCAAAAGTGCTGCCACAGCGGGCGCAAGGTTTGTGTTCGTGACTGGGCATAGGCCTGCTTGTTTGGTGAAAAAAAGTTTGGGTTGGAGCGCTCAGTACAGGGTTACCCTTAGGGCTAGGGTGGCTAAAACGGTTTGGGCAAGTCCTGTTTTGCTTGGAAGGCTCTTTGCGTCATATATTGGCTCTTCCGTGATTTTGGTGCTAAAGTTCTCGAAAACCTCCTTAGCGATAGGTTTGCAAACTTATTCCTTCATCTCCTATGGTGGCTAAAATGGTTTGCTCAAACGCTGTTTGACACCAAAATCAGGCCTCGTGCTGACAGGGTGAAGCCTCTGACACAAGCGGGCGCACGCGGCTTAGCGATAGGCGAGCAGTACCCCACAGCACGAAGTGCGAGGAGTACAGCCGCCTAGCGCGACCCGAAGGGTAAGCCCCAGAATAAAACAAGAAAAGTGCCTTAAAAATCCTTGATAATCAGGCAAATCTTGGCATATTCCGGGAGCTTATGATGCCACGGAAGCGGCTGTCTTTTCGCGCAGCGCCTTGGCTACGGCAATCATCCGTATGAGGGCTTCCTTGGTTTCGGGCCAACGACGGGTTTTGAGGCCACAGTCGGGGTTGACCCACAGGTTGCGGGCGGGGACAAACTTAAGCGCTTTGAGCAAGAGCGCCTCCATCTCGTCGGTGCTGGGAATGCGAGGGGAGTGGATGTCATACACGCCGGGGCCTATTTCGTTGGGGTACTTGAAGTCCACAAAGGCATCCAAGAGCTCCATATCTGAGCGGGAGGTTTCGATGGTAATCACGTCGGCATCCATCGCAGCGATGGCCTCAATGATATCATTGAACTCAGAGTAGCACATATGGGTATGGATTTGGGTTTGGTCGGACACTCCGCTGTTAGACAGTCGGAAAGCTTTCACGGCCCAGTCCAAGTAGGCGGGGCGGTCTTTTTGGCGCAGTGGCAATCCTTCGCGGAAGGCTGGCTCATCAATCTGAATCACACCGATACCGGCGACTTCGAGGGCTTTTACCTCATCATTGATGGCACAAGCGATTTGGAAGGCTGTTTGGTGGCGGGGCTGGTCATCACGCACAAAAGACCACTGCAAGATGGTTACCGGCCCTGTGAGCATCCCTTTTACGGGCAGTTGGGTTTGGGCTTGGGCAAAGCTACTCCATCGGACGGACAGGTCGCGGCTGCGCCATACATCACCATAAATGATGGGCGGCTTCACACAGCGGCTGCCATAGCTCTGTACCCAACCATATTGGGTAAAGGCAAAGCCTTCGAGTAGTTCGCCAAAGTATTCGACCATATCGTTGCGCTCAAATTCGCCGTGTACGAGCACGTCCATCCCGACCTCTTCTTGCCAAGTGATAGATTCGCGGATGGCTTCTTCCATTGCCGCTTCATATTCGGCAGCACTGATTGCGCCTTTTTTGAAGTTGGCACGCAAGGCACGTATTTCTGGGGTTTGTGGGAAAGAGCCGATGGTCGTAGTAGGGAAGAGCGGTAGCTTGAGCGCTTTGTGTTGGGCTGATTGGCGTTGGTCGAAAGCCGACTGTCGGCGGAAGTGGTCGGCCTTGAGGGCTTCGAGACGCTTTTTCACCTCCGGATTATGGATGCGGGTAGAGCGGCGGCGGGCTTCGTGTGCCTGCTGGTTAAGCTCTAGGCGGGCGAGGGCTCGGCGACTTGGCTCGGCAGTGCTGGCCAGTTCGGCCAAGGTGCTGACCTCTTCGAGCTTTTGCTGTGCAAAGGCAAGCCATTGTTGTAGTTCTTGGTCGAGCTTGGTCTCTAGCGACAAGTCGATGGGGCTATGCAGCAGCGAGCAAGAGGGAGCCACCCATACGCGTGCTTCTCCGACTTTGGCCACAGCCTTGCGCAAGAAGGTGAGGCTATGGGCAAAATCATTGCGCCAAACGTTGCGACCGTCTACCACACCAAGCGACAGGATGCGTTGGTCGCCTAGGGCGGGGTGTTCGAGCAGGTCGTCGAGCTGTGAAGGGCAGCGTACCAAATCGAGGTGTAAGGCCTCTACGGGCAGGCTCAACACGGTGTCGAGCGCTTCGCCAAAGCAGTCGAAATAGTTGGCCAACAAAAACTTCAGACCGGGGACACTTTTGCGGAGGTAGTTGTAGGCTTGTACCAAGGCGATTTGCGCCTCCGGCGATATGTCGGTGGCGAGGATAGGCTCATCGAGCTGTACCCAAGTTACGCCTTGGTCGGCAATGCGCTGTAACAATTGAGCATAGACGGGCAACAGGCGCGGGAGCAGGTCGAGGGTATTGAAGTCAGTGTTTTTGGCCTTACCCAACAACAAAAACGAGATAGGCCCTAGCAGCACGGGCTTGGCCTTGATGCCTGCTTGTAAGGCTTCGGCGAGCTCGTCGAGTACCTTGGGGCGGAATAGCTGGAACTGTTGCTCACGGTGAAACTCAGGGACGATGTAGTGGTAGTTGGTGTCAAACCACTTGGTCATCTCCATCGCACGTAGGTCTAGGCCGTCGCGCTGATGGCCACGGGCCATCGCAAAATAGAGGTCAAGAGGTTGCGCACCGCCAACAAGGGGTTGGTAGCGCTCGGGGATAGCGCCAAAGGTTAGGAGGGTGTCGAGTACGTGGTCGTAGAGCGAGAAGTCATTGACCGGAACAAGCTCAATACCGGCTTCCGATTGGGCTTTCCAATGGCGCAGGCGCAGCTCGTATGCAGTCTGTTGCAGCTCTTGGGCGCTAGCATTGCCGGCCCAATAGTTTTCGCTGGCTTTTTTGAGTTCGCGGTGGCTACCAATTCGCGGATAGCCGAGGTTATGCGTTTGCATAGGACTTTTAACTTTTTGTGAAACAATGAAGTCAAAAGCTCTTCAAGCGAAACTTCGCCACGCACACAGGCGATACACCGTAAAAAACAATGAGGGAGTTGGGTCAAAAAAATAAGTATGCTACACACACGCAGAGACCTCGGTCGAATGCTGCCGAAAGGACAAGGCATTCCCCTCAAAAATTAGGTGTGAGCAGATACATCTTCCTGACTTGAGGCCCCAAATCGCGAGGGCGTGGGTCAATACAAAAGGGCAGGTCTCCTGGCTTGTAACATTTTTGCCGACCTTCTCGCCCCACAGGGGCAATGGTACGCGAGGACAAAAACCGATACGTTACTTACAGTTGCGCGTCAGCTCGTGATTTTCACACGATTCCCTTTTAATCTATGCTTCCATAGAACCGCTTTTGCGTTGATGAAATTACGAAACAAAGAACTTATGTTCGCAAAAATAGCATAAGCCCTTTAATAAATGCCGAACAGTCGTGTTTTTTTGCGTAATATCTGGATGTTATGGGTATAAGTGGCTTTTTATCAGCATTTTAAATCGCTAAAATCTTGCTTATCCCGCAACTAAGTTGCTGACAAAGCCCTGTGGGGCGATACCGTTAACAATGGTTTTTAAAAATACACGATGTTATTGGGGCCTAGCTCCAGCGGGTTTTCTCCGGGATTGAAGTCATCCATTGGGTACTTTTTTTGTGGGGGGATGCCAAAGCTGAGCGATTGTCTCTGCTCAACGGTTTCTGCAACCTCGTCGCAGTTTTCCGAAAATTGTTCAAGCCTAAATGCCCCATCCTTGAGTTGGTATTCAAAGCGGGTAGTTTGGCCGCAGGGGTCTCCAAATTCCACTTCGGCCTTGGCCAAGTACCACTGTTTGTCTTGGTATTGATACGTATGGATGTATTGCCATTTCTCGCGGCTGCCGCCAAAGTGCTCTAATACTATTTGGCCGTTTTTGATGCTTAGGGTTTGGAAAGGATCTCCCATCATCCCTCCGGCCTGACTGGGCAGCACTGCCCCCCGGCTTTGGTGCCATAGGCTCCAGTTGCCTTTAGTTTTTTGGAAAATGCGAATCTCTCGCACCATTCCGAGGTCGGTCTCTTCGTTAGTTTGGTAGATGACAACCAGCTCTACCGAGCTGTCACCATTGAGGTCGCCTAGCGCCTCCACGAGTTTGAGGTAGCCTTTGGGAGTGGGTACAGTATCGGGGGGTAGGGGGCTGGCCTTGAGCACAGTGGAAATAAGCGCTAACAGCAGGGTAATTGTATACAGTGGTTTCATAGGGGGGTATGGGGTTATATTGGAGGGGCATTGTTGTATGAAAATCAGTCCATTGTTTGCAGAAGCTGCAACAAATCAGCAGCTATATTGGGATGTTGTCGCCGGTTTATGTTGATGAATAAGGTCTTGATGCCGTCAACAGGGTTGTGGCCTTGGCTCACAAAAAAATCATAGATAAACTCCATCTCCTGCCTTGAGCCGGCCAGCACTCCCATCGTACGGTCAGGTTCTGGCTCTGTTTTACGGCGGTGTGCTATTTCGGGGCTTTGTAAAAAGGCATCTACTTGGGCAATCCAGTCAGCTATATTTTCTGGCGTGATACCAGCCTTGGGCAGGGCGGCGTGTGTGGCGGCAGTTTGGGGTCGGACAAACCTAAAAGCATCTTCCCGGCGCATTTCTTCGGGCTTAGGGTCTCTGTTGTCGTCGCCTTGCAAGACAAAACGTACTTGACCGCCGGGCAAGCGTTGGTATTGCACCCACCGGATTTGCACGAGGTCTTGCGTATCTATTGGTGGGTTGAGGTGGGTGCTCGACGCATCAAAATCGGTTGGCGTTCCACATACAAAATAGCCACTGTGCTTATCCCAAGGATGATGTGCGGTTAGGGGCAACTTACACGAGAAGGTCAACGCGGCACCCAAAATACCCTCATAAAGCTCTTGCGTACGCAGGTCTGTGAGCTTGCCCTGGGCTTTGAGCACCTCTAATTGGGGGATTAGCTCTTGACGCTCTGCCTCAGACAAGATAAACCCTTGTCTTTGGGTTTTGTGTAATACCAGTTCGGTGATGCTTATGTTCAGGGCTATTTGTTCTTCAAAAGCCATTCCCATCAGCATCAAGCTGCTTTTGGTTTGCCACTGGCCTTGTAGCCAGTCAGGGCTGCTGACTTGTGCATGGGCAAACTGTATCAGCCCCAACAGCAGGGCGCAGAGGGAGGTGTTTCGTAGCATCATCGAGGCAATCGTTTGATAGATATGACACCATAACGTAAATATCGTCATTTTGGATACTTACCAAACCCTCGAAACAAAAAAAGCCACCCCCAAAATTGTGGGGATGACTCTTATTTATTGACTAACTAAGGGTTTTTCTAGGCTTCTTGTGTTGCGGCTTTGGTGGCCAGCACATCGTTGAAACGACGTTCTTGGCGATTTTTCCAAGCGCCTTTGTGGTAGGCATATCCGCTGATGAGGGGCATAGCCAGTGTGGCTTCGGCCCATACCATCTGCTCGTATACAGTATCTACCTTACCCCAAGAGCAGGCCTCCTTGAGGGTAGAGCCGGAGAGTGCGCCGTCGCGTTCGTCGGCCACAGTGATTTGCACGGCATATTTGTGCATTGGTGTATCAAAGCCGAGTACTTCACCCGCTACTACGGTATCTTGGATAAAGTTTTTGGGCACACCGCCACCAATCATAAAGATGCCTGATTCTTGGCTGACAAGCTTGATGCGGGTCAGTTCGAGGAAATCCTTGGCAGAGTCGATAGAAAGGTGCTTGTCGGGGTTGTTGTATTGGTGTTGTACCAAGCCAAAGCCGGCAGAGCAGTCAGAAAACGCAGGTACAAAAATAGGAACACCTTTTTTGTAGCAGTGCCACACGATAGAATCTTCACGGTAAGCGGCATACTGCTCGTTTTCGTCGAGGTACTTGCCCATTTCGATGATAAACTCACGCGAAGAGTAAGGGCGTTTTTCGAGGCTGTCGCAGAGCTGCCCCATAATGTCATCACAGATGCGGAGGTTTTCTTCGTCGATATAGGTATCATAGATACGGTCAATCATCAACTCACGCAGCTCTTGGTCGTCTACAAAAGGAGTGCCTTTGTAGTGTTTGAAGCCAAGGGCCTCAAAAAAGTCTTGGTCTACTATATTAGCACCGGTAGAGACGATTGCGTCTACCATGTTGTTTTTCACAAGGTCAAGGATAACGTGCTTCAAGCCGGCAGAGATAAGCGAACCGGCCAAGGTCAAAAACACGGTCGATTGCGTATCCTCTTGCATCATATTGAAGATTTGCGCACCGCGAGCGAGGTTGCGGGCTTGGAAGGCCATATCGGCCATCGCGTCTACCATCGGCACGACGTTGTGTGCCTTCATGTCAATGTGTTGGATAGTTTCTTGGAGAAACTCTTTTTTGCGGGCTTCGTTGGTCATGGTGCTCGTCCTAAGTTAGAATATTACAATTTGACATAGCAAAGGTACGAATTTATGCCCGCTTGGACAGGGCTGCGCCTTGTTTTTGGGTAGAATATTTTGCGCTTTGCCTAGAATTGGGTATCGAACCCTGATAGAGATGGATTTTTTTGTACCTATGTCTCGCTTTGGCAAAAATCAACAAGAAATAATGGCCTAAGCTGGAGATAATTCTCAAAAGCCTTTATCTTCGCTCCTAACTACCAAACGGCTGTATACCCACTGCCGCCCAAACCTATGACCAAAAAGAAAAATACGGCTCCTAAGCGGATTATTGGCACAAGAGACCGGATTGATTTTGTAGACTTTGCGTTGTTTGATTTGCCCTGTAAGATTGATACTGGCGCAGAGACCTCGGCCATTCACTGTCATCATGTCAAATTGATTGAAAAAGAAGGACAAGAACTGATTTCATTCAAATTACTCGACCCCTCTCATCCTGAGTATGATGGGGTGGAATACCGCACGGCGAAGTTTGAGGAGCGGCGCATCCGCAGCTCATTTGGCCATACGGAGTATCGATATGTAATTACTACGCAGGTGCAGCTTTTTGGAGAAGTCTTCTCAACACAGTTCACCCTAGCCGACCGTGTGCAGATGAAGTTCCCAGTCTTGTTGGGCAAACGACTGCTCAAAAACCAGTTTTTGGTAGATGTGAGCCTAGTTGATTTGTCGTTTAAGCAAAAACAGCAAAACCTATCTACCCAAACACCTTTATAATTCAAAATTGCAACACTTTATTTATTATACCGACGAGGAGATGTTATGAAAATAGCCGTACTTTCGCGTAACCCCGAACTTTACTCTACCCGAAGGCTGCTAGAGGCTGCCCAACAACGCGGGCACGACGCGCTCATCATCAACCACGCCAACTGCTATGTGGTGATGGAAAAAGGGCTGACTAGTGTACACTCTACCCTACAAGACGTGGGTCAGGTCGATGCCATCATCCCGCGCATCGGTGCGTCGGTTACTTTTTATGGCAGCGCCATCATCCGGCAGTTTGAGATGCAGAAGGTCTTCACTACCCTTGGTTCGTTGGCCTTGGTTCGTGCCCGCGACAAGCTGCGCTGCCTACAAATTTTGGCTAAGGCCGACGTAGACATCCCCCGGACGGCCTTTGCCAAGCATCCCCGCGACATCCAGTCTATCATCGACCAAGTTGGGGGTACGCCTCTTGTCATCAAACTGCTCGAAGGCACACAGGGCTTGGGGGTAGTTTTGGCCGAAACCAAAACCGCTGCCCGCTCCGTAATGGAGGCTTTTTATGGGCTCGATGCCAATATCTTAGTACAAGAGTTTATCAAAGAAGCCAAAGGAGCCGACATACGCGCCTTTGTGGTCAATGGCAAGGTCGTAGGCGCTATGCGTCGCCAAGGGCAGGAGGGCGAGTTCCGCTCCAACCTCCACAGGGGGGGCTCGGGCGAACTCATCAAGCTTACCCGCGCCGAAAAGGCCATGGCTGTCAAAGCCTGTGATGCCCTCGGCCTCAAGGTAGCTGGTGTAGATATGCTCCCCTCTGCGCGTGGCCCCTTGGTGATAGAGGTCAACCCCTCACCCGGACTAGAGGGCATCGAAACCGTAACGGGCATCGACATCGCCGGCAAAATCATCCAGTATGTCGAAGAAAATATCGGCAATACAGAAGGCCGCAAAAAGGATAAAATTGGGGTTTAGCCCCACCCTGTACACGCATATTTCCACAATCCCTGCGTTATTTGTCTTTTCTTGTAGCTTCCCCGCGCCGCACGTTGAGGGCTGTGTTCCACATACCCAAGGGCACGCGGGGGGAGCTGTCGCCGAAAGCGCTAAGTTGCTTACGCCTGCGTAGTTTTGCTCGTAGCAGTACCCGCGCCCAAAATACCCACCAAAGCAACACAACAACACCCAAACCACAGTCTGTGTTGCACTGATAACATACCATATGATAAAAAACATTATTTTTGACCTCGGCGGGGTCATCATCGATGTCGTTTTCGAACGCAGCACTGCCGCCTTTGAAGCCCTCAACCCCGCCCTGAAAGACATCATTTGGCGCGATACTTTCCAGTCCGACTTATTTTGGGACTACGAAAAGGGCTTTATCAGCGATGCCGAATTTCGGGCGCGTGTCATCAAGACTTTCCAGCTTCCCCTGCTCAGCGACCACGATTTTGACACTGCTTGGAACGCCCTACTAGGAGATATTCCGCCCGCCCGTATCAAAGTTTTGCAGCAATTGGCCACACAATACCGTGTATTCTTGCTGAGCAACACCAACGCCATCCATATCCGTGGGGTAGAGCAAATTCTCCAAGCCCGTACAGGCATTGCCCAACTTCCACCCTTGTTTGAACGTTGTTATTATTCTTACGATATGGGCAAACGCAAACCCGACCCGACCATCTACCAACAAGTACTCGAAGAAAATGGCTTAAACCCTGCCGAAACCTTGTTTTTGGACGACAACCTCGACAATGTTCACGCCGCTCAAGGTCTTGGTATTGCTACCATACACGTACCGGCCAACACCGACGAGATACTGACCTTGCCCCAACGACTGCCACATTTTACTACCTAAACCTTTTCTAATTTAACGATGCTCCGATTATTCCGCCGCTACGGCCTCCATCTGCTGCTTTTCTGCCTGACAGTACTCACCACCACCCTAGCCGGTGCCGAATGGATTACGGGGCGGCTCTTTTTTGTCAATGAACAGCATCTTGGCTGGAGCGAGTGGATGACTTGGGCGCACTTCAAAAAGGGTTTGGCCTTCTCCATCCCTTTTCTAACTTTCTTGACCGTACACGAGTTTGGGCATTATTTTACGGCTCGTTGGCACAAGGTACGCGTAACCCTGCCTTACTACATCCCGTTGTGGTTGGGCATCACGGCCACCATCGGCACGGCAGGCGCATTTATCCGCATCAAAAGCCCGCTACAGTCACGTACACAGCTTTTTGATATCGGTGTAGCCGGCCCGCTGGCTGGCTTTGTGGTCGCTTTTGGGGTATTGGTATATGGTTTTTGGAGCCTGCCCGAGCCGGAGTATATCTTTGACATCCATCCGGAGTATGCAGCCTACGGCTTGGACTATGCCCCGCACGTCTACCAAGATGTTGAGGGGCTCAAAGTAGGTAAGAGCCTTTTGTTTATGGGCTTAGAGTGGCTCTTGGTGCGCGACCCTGCCCGAATGCCCAACGCCTACGAGATTGTGCATTATCCTTGGTTGTTTGCCGGCTATATCGGCCTGCTTTTTACGGCGCTCAACCTGATGCCCATCGGCCAACTTGATGGGGGGCACATCCTCTATGGGATGTTTGGGCAAGAAGTCCACCAAAAAGTAGCCCCTGTCTTGTTTACTGTTTTTGTGTTGTATGCGGGCTTGGGCATTATCACGCCCTACGATGACAATGAGAGCCTGCTGACCGCCATCCCGATTTATGTGGCTTTTTTATACCTCATTGCGCTGCGGATGTTTGTAGAGCGGCGGAATGTACTACTATGGGCGATGAGTGTGTTTACAGTACAGTTTCTCATCAGCTTTGTATCACCCACCACCATCGGCTATGCCGGATGGCTACTGTATGCCTTCCTTCTGGGGCGTGTGTTGGGGATTTATCACCCCCCGGCCATCCAAGATGCGCCCCTAAGCCCAGCCCGCAAGGCTCTGGGTTGGTTGAGCTTGGTGATTTTTATCCTCTGCTTCAGTCCTAGACCTTTTATGATAGGGTAAATTCGGCAGACGCTAACACCTAAATACTACGCAGTTGTTGTATGGCAAACCTGAAAGTCGTTATTTTGTAATACTTTTTGGTTTATCATCATCTTCTTAGTGCTCTTCCGACTTTATGTATACAAAACTACTCCGTTTTCCGATTATTTTTTGTTTCCTAGCACTACTGGCCTCTTGTGGAGCTGCGCATCAAAACGCTGGCCAAGAGCAGCGCGCTTCGGCCAAGTTTAAGCCACAAACAGTAGCACATCAACAACGCCACTTTCTGGCTTTGGATAGTGTACAAACACTACTGATTGGGGGGCATTTGGTAGATGTGATACAACCCTCGGGCGAAGTCAAAGGGAATATTATTGTATTGCCGGGCTGGGATTTCTCGCGGAAGGACTGGTGTCAGAAAAGCAGCCTTTGTACGCAAGCCCTAGCAAGGGGCTACCGTCTGGTATTGCCAGAGATGGCACGTAGTGTGTATTCGGCAGAGTACTATATCGAAACCCGTACTGATTGGCTGCGCTACCCCAACAAAGCTTGGTGTACGGACAGTCTAGTGCCGGCGCTCCAACAGCGTTATGGTATCTTGTTGCCCGAGCAGAAGAATTTCATCCTGGGGCTTTCGACTGGTGGGCGCGGGGTGGCGCTGTTGTGTTTGGCTTTACCCGAGCTATTTACAGCCGCTGCTGCGCTTTCGGGCGATTTTGACCAAACCAAAATGCCCGCCGATAACCTAATGCGTGGGTACTATGGCGAATACAGTAAGTTTCCCGAACGTTGGAAAGGAGCTGATAATCCTGTATATCAGGCTGATAAATTCCAAACGCCCATCTATCTTGGACATGGCAAGCGCGACGGCATCGTGCCTTTCCAACAAACAATATTGTTTTATGAAGCGCTGCGCAAGGCCAAGCCCGAGCTGACTGTCGTGCTCAATACCCCTGAGGAGGCTGGCCATGATTATGATTACTGGGATGCTGAAGTAGTGCCGATGCTCGATTTTTTTGAGTCTTTCCTTCCCAAACATTAAGCTATAAAACTGCATCCATAACGCCAAAAAAACCGCCGGAACAATTCCGGCGGTACAACTGATTGCCCGAAGTATCGGGAAGGGATAGAAGAAGGGGCATTCCCAAGCCAATTTGGCTTGGGGAATTATTGGGTAAAAATGCTTGAGAATCAAGAAAGTAAAACTCGGTAAATCTTGATGTATACCCAATCACAATTGGTTTGGAAAATCTGCACACTGAAAATCCTTGATAATCAAGGAAATCAAATTCTGTAAATCTCCAAATCTTGTGAATCTTGATGTAAAACCAGCTTAGTTCCCAGTTTTGGGAGCGTTTTTGACATAAGTCTCCAACCACTGATGCATTTCCCACAACATATGCATCAAAGACTCCTTGGCGCGATAGCCGTGGCTTTCGTGTGGCAGCATCACGAGGCGTGTAGTAGCTCCCAAACCTTTGAGAGCATTGTAAAGGCGCTCACTCTGAATGGGGAAAGTGCCCGAATTGTTGTCAGCCTCTCCGTGGATGAGCAAGAGTGGTTCATTGATTTTGTGGGCATTCATAAATGGCGACATTGTATTGTAAACCTCTGGAGCCTCCCAGTAGGTGCGTTCTTCGGCTTGGAAGCCAAAAGGAGTAAGTGTACGGTTGTAGGCACCACTTCGGGCTATACCGGCGCGTAGTAAATCGCTATGTGCCAGCAGGTTGGCGGTCATAAACGCCCCATACGAGTGCCCGCCTGCACCCACGCGGTTGGGGTCAACAACTCCTAAGCGCACGCCTTCGTCAATGACGGCCTGCACATTGGCTACCAACTGCGCTACGAAGCTGTCATTGGGTTGGGCATTGCCTTCACCCACAATGGGCATCGAGGTATTGTCAAGTACGGCATAGCCTTGGGTTACGAAAGGAATCGCTCCCCAGATAGATAAGCGCACAAATTGATATGGCGAGCCGTTTACTTGGCCGGCAGCGTTTTTGTCTTTGTACTCTCGTGGGTAAGCCCAGATAAAGGTTGGTAGCGGACCATCTTCTTTTTTATAGCCAAGGGGCAGATAAAGATCGGCCGTCAACTCTACCCCATCATTGCGTTGGTAACGCAAGACTTGCTTTTCGAGGTCTTTGTACTCGGGATAAGGATGTGGGAAAAAGGTCGTCTGGGTCAGGTTTCTCTTCTTGAGGTCGCGCACGAAGTAATTGGGGTTTTCTTTGGGCGACTCTCGGCTGGTAAGTACCAGTTGCTTGTCAAAATCGAGAATAGCCACAGGCTGCTCAAAATAAGGAGCTTCGGAACGCCATAGGCGTTGTGTTTTGAGGCTATTGAGGTTGAGCAAGTCTACAAAGGGGCGGTCACCTTCGGGCGAAGCACCCTTGCCGGTCATCCATAAGTTACGGTTTTTGTCGAGCGCCAGTATGCGTCGACCTTGGGCGTTTTTGCGAAGCTCAGGTGTACCGGGGTCGTTGTAAGTATCTTCATATGAGCGGTCAAAGATTACCTTAGCAGCGGCCTTGCCACTAGGATCTATCAGGCGGACAATCTGCTGACGGTTAGCCCACCAGTTTTCGTAGCATAGGGCAGTTTGGTTATCACCCCAGAGAATGTCCTGAAAGCGGAGTGTGGTTTGTGCCAGTAGTTGTGGCTGTCCGTCGAAGGGCGCATTGAGGGCAAATACCTTATCACGGATGGATACTTGCTTGCGTGGGTCGCCTTCGTCTTGGGCTTCTACCCAATAGACAACAGCAGGTGCATCAGCACGCCACCCATGATTGCGAGGCCCTGTTTGGACAGCGTTGAAGCCTGTGGGGATATTCTCCTGTAGCGGAATTTGTGCTAAGGTCTTGACGGCTTGGTCATCTACAGTACGGATCTCGACCTTCATCGGAAAGCGGTAGTAAGGTACGAGGTACGAGAAGGGTTGCGTTATCGTCTCCAGCAAAATATAGCGCCCGTCGGGCGAGGGGCTAGCACCCAATACCAGCCCAGCAGCACCGATATTTTTTATGTTGCCGTTGGCAATATTGACCAAGGCCGCCTGTGCGGTGGCATAATAAGCAAATAGCGCCTCATCATCAGGGTTTTTGAGCAAATCTTGGTAAGTGCGTGCAGGGGCTTTTTTGCCGATATTCTCTTGAATTACAGGGCCCTCGGGCACACTTGAGCGTTTGGGTGCTTGGCCACGGCTGGGCAATACCAACTTACAAATGAGTTGCTGGTTGTCAGGCATCCACTCAAAGGGCGCTCCCAAAACCGCATTGAGCATCAGATTGCCCACCCGCTGCGCTTGCGCAGAGGCCACATCCAATACCCAAAGCTCGATGCCTTGGCTGGTAGTGTTGGCAAATGCTACTTTGCGCTCATCCGGCGACCACTGCACATAGCTAATATTTACGTTGGCCGGTAGACCTTTGACGGCGCTGGTTTCGCGCTGGCCTACAGTACCTAGGCTCATTCCGATAAAGCTCGTAGCGCGGCTAGGGCCATTGGTTTGTGGATTGATGCGCAAGCCTGCCAAACGTAACTCAGGCTGCGAAAGTTCTTCAATCGTGGGTGCTTCGGAGCGCTCCAAAAACACCATTCGAGCGCCCTTACTATCCACACTCACCAGCGGGGTGAGGGGGGCGTTGGCCAAGTCTACCATCGCCTGTGGAGGCGTTTGGTAACCGCTTTGCGCCGTTAGCAGGGTATAGCTGCTCAGGCAGAGTATCCATATCCAACAAAATCGTTGCTTTATCATAAAAAGAGGGTAAGTTAGTGGTGAATTATTCAGCATTGTTGCACAAGTTAGGAAAAACCCTTGTTTGGCCACAACTTTTTCGCCGTTTGACAGGTCTATCTAGCTCAATACCCTTTTTGGCAGCTCAGAAAGCTTTTTACTCTTTCGGAGAAAAAACGACGCAAAAAAATGTATCTTCAGCTCAGAATCTGACTATCAACAAATGCATTTCAATCTACAACCCATACTTCGCAACGAGCGTGTAACCCTGATGCCTCTCCAAGCCCAAGACTTTGAAGAGGTGTATAGCATCGCCTCAGATGCGCTTATTTGGGAGCAACATCCCAACAAAAATCGTTGGCAAAGGCCTGTGTTCGAGACCTTTTTTGAGGGCGCGATGCAGAGTGGCGGCGCATTCAAAATCGTAGACACACAGCTCAATGCCTCCATAGGCAGCACCCGTATTTATGATTACAACCCTGCCGAAAAGAGTATCCTGATTGGTTATACCTTTTTTCACCGGATGTACTGGGGCAAAGGGTTCAACCACGCCGTCAAAACCCTGATGCTCGACTATCTATTCCAGTATGTCGAAAAAGTGGGATTTCATATCGGCGCTGCTAACATCCGCTCTCAAAAATCTATCGAACGCTTGGGGGCTGTCAAGATGGGTGAGCAAGAGGTGGCTTATTTTGGCGAAGCACCCAAACTCAATTTTATTTATCATATCCAAAAAACAGATTGGCTGGTGAGGAGTGTGAAATTGTAGGAATAAGCTAGGATTTTCTATCCAAACCTGTCGAATGTCATTTTTTGCTTGGGAAGGATGTACTAATTATGTACTTCCGTTATGTGATGCCCCAACCCATTACAAACCGCGCCTCCGACACGGGAGATGCCTCTAACAAAAAATCATTAAAGCTTGGGGGGCAAGGGACTTCGCTGACTTGTATTGTACCAATCCTGACTTTGTCTTTAACAATTTTGAGCCTTATGTCGCAACAAAACCGCCCCACTACTACTACCACCACGACCTCTTCGCCGCCTGATACGGCTCCTGTGCTCCAACAATACCAAAGCCGCCTAGAAGGACTTTCGAGCCAAGAAGCCGAACAACGGCTGGAGCAATATGGTGCCAATATCTTGCCTAGCAAGCCGCCTCCAACTGTTTTTCAGATCTTCATACAACAGTTTCTCAACCCTTTGATTTATGTGCTTTTAGCCGCTGCTGTGGTGTCGGCGTTGTTGCAAGAGTGGATAGATGCAGCCTTTATCGGGGTGGTGTTGCTGTTCAATGCTGTCATTGGCACTTACCAAGAGTGGCGCGCAGCCCGCAGTGCGGAAGCACTCCAAAACCTGATTAAGGCCAAGGTACGTGTCCGGCGTGACGGCAAAGTTGTGTCAGTGCCTGCTGAGGAGCTAGTCCCCGGCGATGTGGTGTTGCTGGAATCGGGTAACCGTGTGCCGGCAGATATGCAGTTGCTGCAAAGCTACCAACTCAAAGTTGATGAGGCATTTTTGACGGGAGAGTCCGAGCCGATTGAGAAAAACACAGCCCCCATCCCTGAGGGAGTACCCGTTCTGGAGCAGCGCAACCGGCTTTTTGCCGGCTCTACGGTGTTTTCGGGCAGGGCTGTAGGGCTTGTCATTGGTACGGCAGCCAAAACCGAAATTGGGCACATCAGTAAAAGCTTGCAGTACACCACTAGTGGCAAACCTCCACTGGTGATTCGGATAGAGCGTTTTTCGCACCAAATCACGTATTATATGTTGGGCGTAACGGCCCTATTGGCCTTGTTGGCTTTTGCCAAAGGGTATCCTACTACAGAGATTTTCTTTATTTCGGTGGCCTTGGCCGTAGCAGCCATCCCAGAGGGCTTGCCCATTGCCATTACGGTAGCCTTGTCGATAGGGACTTGGCGGATGTCGCAGCGCAATGTGATTGTCCGTAAGCTCACAGCGGTAGAAGGCTTGGGTAGTTGTACTTTTATTGCTAGTGACAAAACCGGCACCCTGACCGTAAACCAACAAACGCTGCGGCGTGTGGTGTTGCCACAGGGGCAGGTGTGGCAAATTAGTGGGGAGGGGTACAGCGGCGAGGGCGAAGCCCTACCCGAAAACACTACCGACGAAGACAGCCGCCCGGCGCTCAATTATGTGGCTAGGCTGGGGGCATTGGCCAACGAAGGTTCGCTCGAAAAACGCGGCACACAGTGGCAGGGGCAAGGCGATGCGATGGATGTGGCTATCTTGGCGCTAGGGCACAAAGTGGGCGTACTGCCCGCCGACCTCAAATCGACGGTAAAGGTACAGCTCGAAATTCCTTATGAGTCAGAACGCAAGTATGCCGGACTGATTTATGACACTGCCGAAGGCCGACACGCCACCGCCAAGGGAGCACTCGAAACTTTGCTGCCCTGCTGCAATGCTATCCGTTTGCCCGATGGAGGCAGTGCACCACTCGATGCCGCTGCCATTACAGCACAAGCAGATGCCCTGACGGCGCAAGGTTACCGCGTGTTGGCGGTAGTAGATGGGCTAATTGATGCAACAACAACCCCTACAGAGAACTCCCTCCAAGACTTACAGTTTATTGGGCTTTTGGGCTTTATAGACCCGCTACGCCCCGAAGCCGCACAGGCCGTAGCCGACTGTAAACGTGCTGGCGTACAGGTAGGCATCGTTACCGGAGACCATCCCCTCACTGCCTTGGCCATTGCCCAAGAGTTGGGGATTGCCAAAACAATGGATGAAGTGGTCACCGGAGCTGCTCTCGCCGAAATAGCAGATACCGAAGGGGAGGAGTTTGCCGCGCTCATCGGTCAAAAGCGGGTGTTTGCAAGGGTATCTCCCCTGCAAAAAATGCAGATTGTTACTGCTTTACAAAATCATGGACACTTTGTGGCCGTTACCGGAGATGGGGTGAATGATGTACCGGCACTCAAAAAGGCCCATATCGGCGTAGCCATGGGCAGCGGTACTGACTTGGCCAAGGAGACCGCCGAAATCATTGTTACGGATGATAACTTTGCTTCTATCAAGGCTGGTATTGAAGGAGGGCGACACGCCTACGACAATATCCGCAAGGTCATCTACCTGCTCATAGCTACCGGAGCTGCCGAGATTATGCTCTTTGTTTGCGCTATCTTGGCCAATACACCAATGCCTCTGACGGCAGTGCAGCTGCTCTGGGTCAATTTAGTAACCAACGGCATCCAAGATATTGCCCTTGCCTTTGAAGGGCGGGAGCCTGAAAATATGCGCAAACCGCCTCGCAAACCTTCTGAAGGTATTTTTGACAAACTGATGATTAGCCAAACCTTGATTGTAGGCAGTACGATGGGCTTGACAGCGTTTGCAGCTTGGTATTGGATGATGCAGGCCGGCTACGAAACCATTCATGCCCGCAATCTGGTGCTGATGCTCTTGGTATTTATCGAAAATGTACAGGTGTTCAACTGCCGCTCGGAGCGTAGCTCGGTGTTTCGTGTGCCGCTCAGCCGTAACTGGTACATCCTTGGTGGGGTTGCGCTGGCGCAAGGTATCCACATTGCCGCAATGCAAAGCGAATGGATGCGCACCATCCTTGGGGTTGATGTGGTTACGCTCCATGAGTGGGGGACGATGTTGATAGTTGCCTTGGCTGTGTTGGTTGTATCCGAAATCTTCAAACTAATCATACCCCATACACCGCTGCGCTGCGAATACACCCAAGAACGCTAGCCAAAACAAGCTGCTTCTGAGGGGGGAATAGCACACTAGTTCGACCATATTATGGCTTATACTACTCATTCTTCAAGGGTCTCAAACCCTTGAAGAATTGTGTTATTTAAGGGATATCAATCAGGCCTGTGAGGACACTGGCGCGGGCGTAGCTCACGCTACATTTTTGGAAAAGCAACTCGGAGCTCCAGCTCCGCGATAAGCTGAGGCCTCATTGTGGGGGTAAAATGAGATTTAGCCTGTAGTGTTAACTGTGGGGTTTGAAAAATGTCCAGTGGTGTTTGTGGAACAAGAAAAAAGGCATAGCAGCTTAAAAATTAAGCTGAATGCCCGAACAAAAATGACACCAAAATTAATAGCATTAACAAAGTCGCAACAATGATGCCACAGCACTAGCATCTTTGGAATTATTGCCTATTCTTTCTGAAATCGACTGTTCCATTGTTGGAATCTTGTTTCTATTTTTAGAAGATAAGGCCCTGATGATAAGCGTATTAATTGCTCATTGAGTTGTTGCCATACTAGCTCAAATGCCCCAGATTGTTGCCACAGTTGTCGTCCTTGTATATCCAACAACAAGATGGTACAGTACTCATCAGGGCTAGGGCCGCCTTTGAGGGAGAGTGTGTAAGGAGTAGGGTTTGGGTAAAGCACCCAATCTTGCGCATTTGTGTTGTTTTTGGCCAAATAACGCCATTCACTGTGGCGTAGCCGGCCTTGGTCATACCAGCGCAAGCGGTAATAGGCTGACTGTTGAAAGGCTGTATCAATGGCTTGGTATTGTACCGGACTATTACGGAGGTTTTGAGATACCCTGAGGTGTACAATGGGGTGTGTATTGTCTATCTGGAGGTTTGTACTTTTGTCTATCCAATAGCTGATGGTATCCGTTTGTAGAGGCCTGACAGTCCAGCGTAGGCGGGCGTGTTGTGGATTTTGTGGGTGGATGTCCACCTCCCAACGAAGTAAGTCAATAGGTAAGGGGGAATTTTCGGGAGCCAGTGTCCAATCTGAAAAACTTTGGATATTCTCCAAACCGACCCATTGATTGGCCAAGCTTGTTTGAGATGGGTTTCGCCCCAACTCTTGCCAACCGCCACCGGCATTACGGTATACCTGCAAGTCCGCAGCAGGGTGCCCGTTGAGTGCCAACAATGGATAGGCAATACGCACGGTAGCAGTATTGCCTGCGTTGATAGTCCCTGCGGTAAGTTGGATACTGTAGACCCTTAGAATACTGAATCCTAGGGCGGCATAATGATAACGACGCACATCAAGGGTGATGTCTGTGTTGCTACGGGCAATAAACACCCCCGACCCTGCTATGTTGTTTGGTATTGTGCTGCCTACTGTACGGTTTTGGAAAAGTAAATAACCGCCTTTGTTGGTTTCATTGAGTCCGGTACTGAGATCGGTAACCACGTGATTGTTGAGATAGTCTTCAGACAGCACACCATCATTACCAAGGTCAATGATTTGTTGTTGGAGGTTAAGCACACCCCGCCCGACAGTCAGCGTGCCGTGGATGCGTAAGTCCAAATTAAGCAAGCTTAGTCCATTGTTACGAAAGAGTGTAAAATCCTGTAATGGAGCTGGGTTGGCTGTGAAAAAATCGCTGGAAAGCACAAGGGCTGCCCCTCCGGCAGTCGCCGCATTGCCCAACTGAAGGCTTGAGCTTGCAGTCGTTTGTAGTCGACCGTTGGTGCGTCTTAAAGGCTGATTATCAGCAGAGAGTAACCTGAGCCGGCTATTTTGAAGTGCAAAAGTACCATTGCGTAGCTGGACATAGCCACTTACATCCAGATTCTGACTTAGGGTTACGGTCTGGGTATTGTCTATTTCAAGCCATTGGATGGCTGCGGGCAGCCCCGAGCCGGTTACTTGATTGGTTGTACCATAAAACCGAAAGCCAATGACAGTGGCAAAATTACGTGTGCCTGTGTTTTGTACGCTCCCTAGTGCTGCTGTAGCGCTAAAGCCCTGAGCATTGGCTGTTTTGAGGGTGTCTTGAGCGCTGAAGTTGGCCGTACCACTCAGTACGAAAGTGCTGAAGTCTACGGCATTCTGTGTGGTGATGAGCGCTGTACCGGGGTCCGTGCTGTTGTTGTCAATACGGATGTTGTTTGTCAAGCGGACTTGGTTGAGGTGTATATTGCCATTTTGTAAGACAATTGCCCCAGGGCCGCCAATCTCGCGTTCTACCACAAAAAGCCCACAAGTAGTACTTTGACTGACCTCTGCTCCGGCACCTATCCGCAAGCCGCCCAAAAACCGTTTTTCACCAGTATTATTGAAAGTGATATTACCATTGGCCTCATAAGTGCCTCTGAAGGTAGTAGGGGTATTCGCCCCTACTAGGCCTAGCGTGACACCTTGTCTAAAAATAGGAAACACCCCGGCGGAGACATTGGGGAAGTAAGTTATGTTAGCAGTAGGATAAGCACCAAAAACTGAGGTTTCAAAAATGGCTTCGTGCTGCCAAAACATTCGTGCCGCAAAAGTTATGTCTTGGTTGTTGGCATAACGGTATGCCTGTCCGCCGGTATTGTTGGTTATTCGAATCATCCCTCCGCCCTGTATTTCGATAGTACCAGTGCCTAAGGGGGCAACATTGCTGCTGCTGTGCAAAAATAACCCACCATTTTGGATGACAATGTCGTGGCCCACCCCATCATTGATGGTCAAGTCTGTAGAGGCTGTGCTTCGTGCCAAAACGCCACCACTTTCAATCACTACTTGATCGAGGGTAACGGCGACATTTATATCGGCGGTATGGCCATTACGGATGAGGATGAGGCCGTCGTTGAAGTTGGGAGCGGCGGAGGCGGCTACCCAAGTACTGCCATTGTATCGCTGCCAGTTGGTAGCAGTAGAAAAATTGACAGCACCATTGGTGCGATAATCCCCTAGGCTTTGCCCATAAAGCCCACTTAAGCTCAATAGCATCCCCACTACCGAAGCGCTGATATGATTTCTGAAGAAGGGAAACCAAACCGACTTAAAACTGCACATAACACGTAATTTTAGCTCACAAAGTCAACCGTCTGCTAATTTTAAGATAGTGTAAAAATACAAAAGGAATTCTTATAAATCCCTAACATAACAAAAGCTTAACCTTTGGGTAACATATTTTGACGATAAAATGGCCTTGTTTACCCAAGTGCTTTTTTAGAAAGTTTTAACAATGCTCAACAATCTTTTCTGTTTAAGCACCGTTTATACCCTTGCTGACGCGCTCCAACGGGCGCTAGCGATAGCGAAAGCCGAAAAGCTATAACAGAGTAGGCATTTTTTTAACAAAAGCTAAATTAGTCAGTTTATGTTGAAATTTAACCAGAATCAATGGGCAGTGGCATTCGCAGTAGTGGCACTCTCTTTTATCACCAGCCTTCCTTCTTTTGCACAAGTATCTCAAGGCAATCTCTTCTTGGGTGGCCAAGTAGGATTCTCAAGTACTTCGTTTGAAGGGAACTCAGATCGTAAAGAAAGCAC
Source organism: Eisenibacter elegans DSM 3317 (assembly GCF_000430505.1). NCBI lineage: Bacteria > Pseudomonadati > Bacteroidota > Cytophagia > Cytophagales > Microscillaceae > Eisenibacter > Eisenibacter elegans. The sequence continues at coordinate 232,828 of NZ_AUMD01000021.1, forward strand.
GTTTTCAATCATCCCTAACATTGGGTATATGGTGAGCGATAACATCGCCATCGGTCTAGGAATTGGATATAACCAAGCCCGTAACGAAAACGTAGCAGGCCCTACACGTACTGTAAACACTAACAGTGCCTTTGTGGTAGCTCCTTTTGCACGTTATTATGTGCCTACTTCTAGTGACCAATTCTTCTTCTTCGCGCAATTGCGTGCTGATTTGGGCTTTGGCTCTGCTAAAACAGAAGCCACTACTGGTAACGTTACAGTAACTACAGATGCTAAAGTGAACACTGCTGATGTGTTTGTGTCTCCAAATTTTGCTTTTTTCCCTAGCCAACACTGGGCTTTGGAGTTTGGCTTCCGTGGTCTCGGCTTTGAGTCTGTGAACCCTGAAGGTGACAACAACAACGTAAGTCGTTTTGTATTTGGTGTAAACTCATTTGCACCACGCTTTGCGGTACAGTTCTTCTTTTAAGCGCTGAGTAGCCCTATATACAAAAGCCCTCCCAACCAAGGTTCGGAGGGCTTTATTTTTATCGAAGCCAAACTAGTGCTTGGGTTCGTACTTTTTGGGCGCATACAGAAAGCCAAAGGCTTCTGCGCCTTCTTTTTCTTTGCAACGATGGTGAACGTGGTGGGCGCGAATCATACGTTGCAAGTAGCGGCTTTTGGCTACAAACTTGATTTTGAGGCGGCGGTGTACGATGATATCGTGAAAAACGACATAAAAAATGCCATAGCCTAGAATACCAAAACCAATCGGCAACAAAAACCAAAGCCAAGGCACATTGACCCCCAGCATAATCGTGGCCATAGAGGGGATACTGAACACAACGGCGAAGTAGTCGTTTTTTTCAAAAAAGTGCTCGTGGGGCTTGTGGTGTGACTCGTGCCACGTCCACAAGAAACCATGCATAATGTATTTGTGGGTAAACCAAGCTACGCCTTCCATAAAAAAGAAAGTAGCCGTAGCGATGATGAAGTACAATAAGTAAGTCATTGTGTGCCAATATTTATTTGATTTAAGGAATTGCTTGGTCTAATTTTCTTGATGCGCAATAAGGATGGCCAATCAATTTCCCAAACTAGTTTCCCTAGAGTATGATGAAACAGAATAGGGTGCTATTTGGAGGGATGGTTTAGAGCTGTTCGAGGCGTTCTTTTACGGCTTCCATCAGCCACATAGGTGTAGAAGTAGCCCCACAAACGCCTACACGGTCGTCTTGATCAAACCATAGACGGTCTAGCTCGTCAGGGCTAGAGATAAAATAAGTGTTGGGGTTGACTTGCTTGCAGATTTCGTAGAGCACCTTACCATTGGAGGACTTAGTGCCTGCTACGAAGAGTATTTTGTGAAATTTATGCGCAAAATCGCGCAATTCTTGGTCTCGGTTAGAGACTTGCCGACAGATAGTATCATTGGCGTTGACCTCTATACCGGCAGCCAGAAACTTATCCTTGATTTCATAAAACTTATCGGTACTCTTTGTGGTCTGGCTGTAGAGCGTAATGCGCCGGGGGAGGGTGGCTAGGTCTAGTTCTTCAATATCTTGAAACACAACAGCCTCTTGGTTGGTTTGCCCCAACAGTCCTTTGACTTCGGCGTGTCCGTGTTTGCCATAGATGTAAATCTTGTCGCTTTTGTCATAAGAGTTTTTGATGCGGTTTTGGAGCTTGAGTACTACCGGGCAAGAGGCATCAATCAACTCTATATTGTTGCTGAGGGCTATTTGGTAGGTCGAAGGGGGTTCGCCATGAGCGCGGATGAGCACCTTTTGGTTATGGATATGAGAAAGGTCTTCGTGAGTGATTACCTCCAAGCCTTTGGCCTCCAGACGCTTTACCTCCTCATCGTTGTGTACTATATCGCCTAAGCAGTAGAGCTTCCCGTATTGGTCGAGAATTTCTTCAGCCATTTCGATCGCATACACCACCCCAAAACAAAAGCCGGAGTTTTGGTCAATGGTTACGTCTAAGTTTAGCATTGTGTAAAAAGTTTGAATGTTTATGTAGCGTTTTGTTGGTGTTAAGAGAAGTTGTTCAGAAATCAGCAGGAGGCTGTTTGCACAAATTGGTATACCAAAATCATCCTATTAACTCAGATAAGGCGCTAATGTTTGCTTGTCTTTGAAAGTACAGCGTCCGCTATCGAGCAAAAACTTACTGATACGCCTTTTGAGGTCTTCCTGGAGGGGGCTTTGGCCTAGATTTTTGATGATAAAGCGCAGATCTTGTTCGAGGTGAACACTCAACATCAACAGAGTAGGGATATTATGTTCAATGGTAAAACGCAGGAAGCGTATTTCCACTTCGTCGGGAGCGGCTTTGACGGCCTTGTCAAAATAGCTTTGAGCTTGCTGAAGCAGGGCGAGCTTCTCCAAGGGAAAAAGAGCTTGGTCGGCCCTGATCCCCTCAATAGCGCCTTTGTAGGCCAGCAGGAGGGGCTCTTGTTGGGTTCGTTCGGGGCTGAGGTATTGATCTAATTGCCGGAAATATTCCGGTTGTTTGGAGGCTACTTGATAGGCGGCTCTAATCTCATCGATGCTCATACCGGCAGGTTTAGTATTGTTTGCGTTTGGATTTGTATTGAATACTTAGTTTTTCAAACTGAGAGAGCAGACCAGTGGTTTGGCTGAGGGTTATTTTTTTTCCTTTTCTATTTATTTTGATGGGGTTGCTCATGGCAGAGCGATCTTGCATCACCGGCATTACTTCCCTGATTTTACCCCAGTCTTCTTGCCCTGCAAGTTGTAAAAAATCGTTGATAGCGATAGGTTCCTTTTGTAATTGCTCACTGATGAGGCTTTCGGTTTGGAAGTCTAGGCTAAAGTCCAAAACATCGCGTGGGTTTTTTTGGGGGAATCCTACCCAACTATTGGGGGCTTCAGTTTGTCGTTGCAAGATAACAGTTTGGGACTTATTATTTTCCTCAAAATATATCCAAATTTCCTGTGTATTGTCAGGAGCTAGGCGGCAGGCCAAAAATAGCAACACAAACAATCCGTAATTTATCATATAAGGCACTACTTTGAGATATTTTTCAAAAATCTTACAACTTGCTCAAGATACACAAAATATGGGCAAAAATATCACCAGCTGTGAGAAGTTTTTGTAAAATCTACAGGAGTTTGGGAGTTGCGCCTGCCAAGGGCATTTATTGAAGCTCTAGGCTATCCATAATGCGTTGGCCGATGGGTTGCCATTTGTCACGGACTTGCGCTGGGCAGTTGAAGTTAAAAATATGTACTTCATTATTGATGACTGCGTAGCGGAGATGGCTGTATTGACGTACCATCTGGGGCTTGCCCATCATCAGACTTTTTTCTTCGTCTTTTACTTCCCCTACAAACTCATAAATGATAACGCGCTTCCCGTTTACTTCGCGGATGCCTTCCTGCAAAAACACCACATTGCTGTGAAGTGCCAAGATGGTAGACTTGTAGAAGCCGGCCAATATCTGTAGGTCTTGCTCATAAAAATCGGCATCGGTTTGAGCTTTGAGCGAGCGGTTCACCAACTTGTTGACCCCAAAGTCTGCGACTTCGTCCATACTGGTATACATTGCCAAAGGGGGGCGATAAGCGCCATATTTGCGTACAATCAACATATCGGGCATAGGTGCAAAGCCTGCCGGAAGGGTTACGCTGATATACGGGGTGATTTTGACCTTAGTGTCTTTTTTGAAGCCTTGGGCCAGACCGGTACCCAAGGTAAGGAAGCCCAATAATAGGGCGAGTATGGTCGTTTGCATAAGTAAAGAGGGAAAATGGATGATGCCTCAAAAACGCAGTGAAGGGCCTTTTTGGTATACCCCTCCCCACCATAAGGGTGACTGCTTATGGTAGGGGGGCTTTTATATTTTTGGAAAAGGCTATTCGTTTTGGTAGATAAAAGTATGGGCTTTGCCATCAGCCTTGATATAGCCGCGATACATCCCTTCGGAGTTGAAAGGCATCGCGAGGTTGCCGTGTTTGTCCAAGATAATGACACCGCCTTCGCCGTCGGCGGCCACGAGTTTGCGCATCAATACTTCTTCGCCGGCTTCAGACACGCTTTTCCCCGCATATTTGACCAAGGCAGCAATGTCATAGGCTACCACATAGCGGATAAAAAACTCTCCGTGCCCGGTGGCAGATACGGCGCAGCTGGCGTTATCGGCATAGGTACCTGCTCCGATGATGGGCGTATCACCAACACGGCCATACTTCTTGTTCGTCATTCCGCCAGTGCTTGTGCCGGCCACTAGGTTGCCGTATTGGTCTAGGGCTACACAACCTACTGTTCCGAACTTATAGTCGCGCAGGTCTTGTGGGATAGCCCCTTGGTCTTTGTTGTTGTGGTTTTGTCGCTCTTTCTCCTTGATACGCTCTATTTGAGAAGCACGTTCGGGCGTATGGAAGTAGGTCGGTTCGACGATAGTCAGGTTTTGCTCGCGGGCAAACTGCTCTGCGCCTTGCCCAATGAGCATCACGTGCTCGGTGTGTTCCATCACGGCACGGGCAGCGGTGATAGGGTTTTTGACAGTCGTAATGCCAGCTACTGCGCCGGCTTTCAGGGTTTTACCGTCCATCAGAGCTGCATCGAGTTCGTTTTTCCCCTCACTGGTAAACACAGCGCCCTTGCCAGCGTTGAAAAGCGGGGAGTCTTCTAGGATTTTGATGGTCTCTACGACGGCATCCATACTCGTGCCACCATTTCTGAGGATAGTATACCCTGCTTTGAGCGCCTCTTCCATTTTTGCGTGGTAGGCGGCCTCGCGCTCAGGGGTCATATCTTGCTTGCGGATAGTGCCTGCACCGCCGTGGATGACAAGCGTGATTTTGTCCTGTTGTGCCATCAGAGACATCATCCCGAGGCAGCAGCAGAGTAGGGTGGTGTAAATCGTTTTCATAGGCATTTTTGGGGAGAGTGAGAAAGGAACTAAGGTTTGTGTATCTAATATTCCCAAACCAACCACTAAAGCTATGGATTAGCTTGAGCATCACGCTACCGGACATTTTCAAAACCCACAGTCAAAACTGTGGGCTAAGTCCCATTTTGGGCAAAATGAGACCTCAGCTTGTCTCGGAGCTGGAGCTTCGAGCTACTTTTCCAGAAATGCCCGGTGGCGTGCTTGGGCATAAAATAAATCTCGGGATAAATCTACAACTTTCTGCTTAATCAGCAATTGTATCTGTGGGCTTCTTAGTGCGTTGTGCTGTGTTATTTTTCCGAAGTGGTAGCTGGTACATCAATAAGAAGCCGAGCTGCCAATTGGCTCCGGTGCGGTCATTTTGTTTGAATCCGGGCACATCTGTGATGGCCATCGGGGTCTTGCTTTCGGTGAGCGCGAGGCGTAGATTGTAGCCCCCTTCCCAGCCCATAAAGATATTTTTCACTACTTCGACCCTAAAGCCTAGGCCAAAGTTAAGCCAAGCTGCCAAGAGCTTGTCTTGTCGCCAGCTGATGGGCGTATTGCCCCACAAGGCGCTGTTATTGTCATAGCGAAGGCTTTGGTTAAACTGCGCCAGCCCGAGCATTGCTCCCACAAAAAACACGTCTCGGGTAGGGTATTTTAGCTCGCTATTGGGTTTATAAAAAGGTGCGATGGCTGCTCCAATTTGGGCGTATTGCCCTTGCATCTGAAACTGCGCACCGAGGTCACGCTCCAACTGTACATCAGCAAGACCGGCGGCCAAGCGCAAGAAGTATTTGTTGTCAAATAGTAGCTCAGCATTGCCTTCAAATCCAGCACTGCGCCCATCAATGAGGTGATACAGCGGTGCAGCCACATTTGTCCCAATACGTAGTCCGGTAGGCTTAAAGGGAACAGGGTATTTTTGAGGTTTTGGAGGTGGTTTTTTGGCCTTGGTCGAGTCGGCAGCCCTGTATTGAATGCCAGACGGATTGTTTTGCGCCTGAACGTGTAACAAACCAAGAAAAAGGCTAAAAATACAGATGTAGATGTACTTGGGCGGGGTCATTGCTGATATTGGTGGAGATAATGGCTAGGGAGTCAAAAGTGCTCTTGGCACTTCGGATACTGACCGAGTTACGGAAATCACAATCGAGGTACACCGTTCGGTTGTAGTCGATGGTAAGGGTGTCGGTTCGGGCGATGTCATTGCGGCTGATGAGATAGCTGACCACTGTTTGGGTAGGGTGGACGGGTAGCAACCAGCGGCCTTGAACTGACTGCACAGGAAGGCTGCGTGGCTCATCAGCAATGATGGCCAACACACTGCCCAGCCCCGAAGCAACTGTATCTGTCGGGGCGCTTTTGCGGAAAAACAACAGCCTGACCTGCTCTTCTTGGGTTACGACCGGAGGGCAGGCTTCGCGGCAAGCACTCAGGCATAGCGCAATACAGGCCAATAAAAGGCTAAGAAAAGATTTTGGGGTAGAAATCATAGGTCAAAATTAGCAAAAAGCTTAGGATATATACCCTATGAAAATTAGTTTGGGAAATTGATGGGCTAAAAATCGTTGACAATCAAGGGAATCAAATCAAGTAAACCCTCAAATCAACTAAATCTTGCTATAAAGACAAAACGCAAGCGTCGAAACACTTGCGTTTGCCAACAGAAGTTGTGTAAGGGCTAAAGCCATTACCGATTATTTGGCCGCAGTATAGTTTTCGGCTACCTTGTTCCAGTCAATCACATTCCAGAAAGCCGCCACATAGTCGGGGCGACGGTTTTGGTACTTGAGGTAGTAGGCGTGTTCCCACACATCGATACCCAAAATAGGCATTCCGGTAGCGCCTACGTTAGGCATCAAGGGGTTATCTTGATTGGGAGTAGAGCTTACCTCTAGTTTGCCTCCTTTGTGTACACAAAGCCAAGCCCAGCCAGAGCCGAAGCGCGTGGTTGCTGCTGCTGAGAAAGCCTCTTTGAATTTCTCAAAAGAGCCAAAATCACGGTCGATGGCTGCTGCCAGCTCACCACTAGGCGAGCCACCACCATTAGGACTCATTACTGTCCAGAATAGGTTATGGTTATAAAAACCACCGGCATTGTTGCGTACAGCGGCAGGGTGTTTATCAATAGTTTGCAGAATCTCCTCTATGGTCTTTCCTTCCAACTCCGTACCCTCGATGGCTTTGTTGAGGTTGGTGGTATACCCGGCGTGGTGCTTGCCGTGGTGAATTTCCATCGTGGCTTTATCGATATGGGGTTCTAGCGCGTCGTGCGCATAAGGCAAATTAGGTAGTTCGAAAGGCATAATCATTGTTGTTTTGTGTGAATAAATGGTAAAAATAACTAGCACAAACAGCTGTTGATACTATAAAAGCAAAATGGCTTTTGCACCATTGGATTTGTATAAATAAACAAATCCTGTTGGGTTTAGTTCGTTTGTTGGGTAGATATTTCTACCCAAACTACCGCTGGAGGGGCTTGGTTGCTGTTAATAAGCCCTGTCTAGTTTCCCTGCCATATAGTTGACAAAAGCCCTGTTGACAACACGGTTGCCGCCCTTGGTGGGGTAGTTGCCTGTAAAATACCAGTCGCCTTGATGGTTGGGGCAGGCCTGAAGTAGGTTGTCCACCGTTTGGTAAATTACATCTACGCTAGCATTGATTTTTGGGGTGTGGATGATTTGGGCAATCTTGGCCGAAATCTCCAAGTCTGTAAAAGGCTCATAGAGCGCCTGTACGTAGTTGTGGTCGGCACCGCTGGGGTCGTCGAGGGAGGCAAGGCAGCGCTGATATACTTCTTCGATAAGGCCTTCGCGGCCTGTTTCATTAAGCAAGGCCATCACAGCACGAAAAGCAATAAAGCTCCCCATACGCGACATATCGATGCCATAACAATCGGGGAAGCGAATCTGTGGCGCAGAGGAGACGATAATGATTTTCTTGGGCTGTAGGCGGTCTACGAGGCGTAGGATGCTTTTTTCGAGGGTAGTACCCCGCACAATAGAGTCATCAATCAAGACAATGTTGTCTACTCCTTTCTGAATGACTTCGTAGGTTGTGTCATACACATTGGCCACGAGGTCGTCGCGGTGTTCGTCGTCAGTAATGAAAGTACGAAGCTTGGCATCTTTGATGACTAACTTTTCGACCCTAGGCCTGAAAGAAAGCAGCTCTCCCAGCCGCTCAGCGCTAAGGCTGTCTTTTTCCAATAAAATCTTTTTACGCTCATCGATGAGGTAATGCTCCATTCCTTGCAAAACACCCAAAAAGGCAGTTTCGGCAGTATTGGGGATATAAGAAAAGACCGTATTGGCCAAGTCATAATCGATTGACTTCAGGATTTGGGGGCAGAGCAGGCGACCTAAATGTTTGCGTTCTTGGTAGATAGCAGGGTCTGATCCGCGTGAAAAATAAATCCGCTCAAAGCTACAACGTTGCGGCGGTTGTTGGGCGATGAAAGTATCCAGCTTGTAATTGCCTTCTTTGTCAATAACTAGGGCGTGCCCGCGAGGAATTTCTTGAATATCATCGTACTCAACATTGAAGGCGGCTTTGATAGCCGGTTTTTCGGAGGCCGCCACAATGACCTCTTCGTTGGCGTAAAAGTAGGCAGGGCGTATGCCGTGAGGATCTCGGGCAACAAAAGACGCGCCGTATCCGGTGATGCCAGCCATCGCATAGCCTCCATCAAAATCACGGCAGGCGCGCTCCAAAACACGGAAAAGGTCAATCTCGCGCTCCAAAATCGGAGTCATTTCGCGTTTGCTGTATTGGCCTTTGTATTGGGCGTAGATTCGTTCGTTTTCCTCATCCAAAAAATGCCCGATTTTTTCCATCACCAAGACCGTATCAACCTTATCCTTGGGGTGTTGACCCAGCTCTAGGAGCACCTCGAAAAGCTCGTCTACATTGGTGAGGTTGAAATTTCCGGCTACAATCAGGTTTTTGCTGCGCCAGTTGCTTTGCCGCAAAAAAGGGTGGCAGTTCTCGATGCTGTTGCCCCCGTGTGTACCATAGCGCAGGTGTCCGAGCAAGACTTCGCCCATATAGGGAAGATTTTCTTTAATCCATAGCGGGTCTTGAGCTTGGGCTTTCGAAACCCCTTTGAGCGCTTGCTCTATCCGGTTGTTGGCGGTTTCGAACAAATATTCAATGGGGCGCTCATCGGTTGTACGGATGCGGCTGATGTAGCGTTTGCCCGGAGGCACGTCTATTTTGAGGGTAGCAAGCCCTGCTCCGTCTTGACCTCTGTTGTGCTGTTTTTGCATCAACAAATAAAGCTTGCGCAAGCCATAAGAAGAGGTATTGTATTTTTCTACGTAATAGGGGAAGGGTTTCCTAAATCTAATCAGTGCGATTCCACACATAGTTTCCGTAAGCTTGAAAGGGGAAAATACCAAAGTCAAAACCAAAGCGCAAAGGTAGGCCGTGGCCTTGGGATAACAAAAAAGACTGGCCATAAATTCCGACAAAAGCCTTTAACACACTTACCAATGCCTTGTACTAAAGCAAGGGTTACCTCATCGTTTCGGAGCGTATCAACCCAAGACTGTCATTGTAATTTTTGAGGCTTAAATGAAGCAATGAAGCCAGCGCACCAAAATACGTATTTTTGTGTTTTTCAATAAAACAGCGTTTATAGATTCACATTTTGTTGTATTTTTGCCATTAAGTCCAAAAGTACAACTACTAAACAACCCAAACCTCAGGTGTAAGAAGCCTTTGGAATTATCATAATCTTTCGTTTTTGGTATAGATGTTGAACAAATCCCCTACAACACAACCAACAAATCACACCAAAACCAAAGATGATTGTAAGCAAAGCGATGAAGACGACCAATTATCTACAAAACTACACCCTACAGCTCTTGATATGGGGGCTGCTATGCGCCAGCTGGATAGGGCTAAGCCCGCTATCTGCTCAAACAACATACTATGTAAGGCACAATGCCACTGTCAATGCAGGAACTTCTTGGGCCACTGCTACAACCCTACAAGACGCGCTGAGTAAGGCCGTAGCCAATGACGAAATCTGGCTTGCCCAAGGGACATACACCCCGGGGGCTACACGCTCCAGCCGATTCAATATCAACACCAATGGTATACGGATGTATGGCGGGTTTGTGGGTACAGAAACATCTCTGACTCAACGTGATTGGCAAAACAACCTGACCATCATCAGCGGAGATATAGGTACAGTAGGCGTACATACTGACAACAACTTTGTGTTGTTCCTGATTGGCTCGGCTGTTACCCGTACTACCCGCATTGATGGCCTAGTTTTTCGACACGCCTACAACGATAATCCGCTGGCAAGTGCCAAAGGCGGCTGGGGAGGGGCTATCCGAAGCGAAGGCGCTCCTACCATCATCAATTGTACTTTCGAGAACAACTTTGCCCGATGGGGAGCCGCTATTTTCAATGATGATGTATTGGCTTTCCCCGAAATCCGCAATTGTATTTTCCGAAATAATATCGGAGAACGTGATGCCGGTGGAATTTATAACTTTAAGAATTTTAATCTCAGTTTTGACCCCAATACCAACAACAATATCGGCTTCTTAGTGGCCGATTGCCATTTTGAAAACAATACCGGCAATGGAGACAGTGGCGGCGGCTCATTATATGGTGGTGGGGCTATGTATAATGACAATGCTTCGGGCACTGTACGCAACACTACTTTTACCAACAATACTGGTACAGGTGCGGTGTCTTATGGAGGGGCAATCTTCAACTATGCCCATAATACTTACACCGGCGGTATGGCGCTTAACAACCAACGAAGATTCGATATCTTGATAGATGGTTGTACTTTTGAGAATAACGGGGCGCTTACTTCGGGCGGTGCCATTCAAAATACCTATGGCACAGGTGCCCTAGACATTACTCGTTGTACAATCATTAACTCTAACTTTGCTAACAATAGCCCCGATAATGTCTCTAACTTCGGCGCTGTAGTCGTAGCTCCTGCTGCAATACCCAATGTCAACCTAACTGTAAACAATAATAAGCCTATTATCTGTCGAGGAGATTTCGCTTCGTTTACCATCCAAAATGCACAAGCAGGAGTCTCTTATAGGGTTTTTAGGGCTGATAACAATGTAGCACAGTCCGGAGCTGTAACGGGTACAGGAGCTAACCTGACACTCACCACCGGCAATCAACTGGATGCCGGTACTTTCAGTTACTATATCCTTGCCCGAAATACGACAACCAACACCACGGTACGTCTCAATACAGAGCCATCGGTAACGATAAACCCTTCTCCTACATCAACAATCTCTACACCTAGTACTACTGTTTGTCAAGGGGAACCGGTAACATTTACAATAACAGAGACACTGGTTAATTATGAGTTTTATGTAGGTACTCCTTTTTTGGATGAGAATCTTGTGCAGAGCGGTACTTCTAATACCTTTACTACGAGCTCTTTGCTAAACAATCAATTTGTATGGGCAAGAGGAACAAATGCGAATGGCTGCACTTCTTTCAGCGACTTTATTCGAATGACGGTCAACACGCCCGTAACGCCATCAGTATCTATATCAGCAAGTTCGACGGAGATTTGCAGCGGCAGCAATGTGAGCTTTACGGCCACACCGGTGAATGGCGGAGTCAGCCCCACATATCAGTGGCGAGTGAACGGGTCTGATGTATCCGGAGCTACATCGAACACATTCAACAGCAGCAGTTTGTCCAATGGGGATGTGGTGAGTGTGTTGTTGACAAGTTCTTTGACTTGTGTGAGCAGCGCTACAGCCAGCTCCAACACCATCGCGATGACAGTCAACACGCCCGTAACGCCATCAGTATCTATATCAGCAAGTTCGACGGAGATTTGCA